>NZ_VPCB01000022.1:0-49980 GCF_013418435.1 Acinetobacter sp. YH12142
GCAAGTAACTTGGACCAGTGTTGATCATTTAGCATTGTTCGAGGCATAGCGAGTGTAAAATTGGGTTTGGCGATTTAATTTTACTATCTCGCTATTTTTTTAATCAACAAATGTCAACAGACCCTAGAATCTGCATAAGATTGAACGCTTAAATAATCAACATGAGCAATAACACACAATACTACACTCGAACAGCTCAGGTCTTACATTGGCTGATGGCGATCATATTCATCGTGGCATGGTTAATTGGCTTTTATAGTGGCAATTTTCTGAGTTATGACGTCGATGGCAGCTTTAAAGGACAAGTCATTACCCTCCATAAAAATATTGCGACTACGATTATTTTTTTGGTGGTGATACGAATCTTTTGGCGCTATACCCACCCCACACCTGAATTACCTGACAGTATGTCATCCGGCATGAAAACCTTGGCACATTTGGGTCATTTAGCACTGTATTTTGTACTACTGGCTTTACCGATTACAGGTTGCTTATTTAGCTGGAATGCAGGTCACCCTGCTCCCGTATTGTATTTGTTTGAAATACCACGTTTGGTACAAGATAATTCTGAATTATTAGCCATCGTGAAACCATTACATATTTGGATTTCTTGGGCAGCAGGATTGCTCTTAGTGGGTCATATTTTGGCAGCATTGAAACATCATTTTATTGATAAAGACCATGTGCTCAAAAGCATGACACGACAACCAAAACCCTAATAAAGACAAAATAAAAGCCACATCATGTGGCTTTTATTGTGAGCATCATCTTTTAATTCAGCACTTGCTGAGCACAGCCGCGCATACTATTCAAAACCGCTTTAGAAATCAGTTTATTCTTTTCAGTTTCATTCACTGCAGCAGTCATCAGATCTTTCGCACCGATATCATCCATAGCATGCTCACTCACGCACTGACAAATCGCAGCTTGATTGTCTTTTTTCTGTTGAGCACTCATAAACAACGCAGCACCTTTCCAAATTTTAGAAGTATTTAATTCTTGCGAGCATTGATATTCAATCACAGGCTTTAGCATACGCTGACTTAAACTTGATTTATCTGCACTAGCAGCGGATGAAATCAATACTGCGGCTAAAAATGTAATCGATGAGGCAAATATAGAGCGATTTGAATGAGATAAAAGCATGATTTAAACATAAAAAAGGCAGTGAATATTCACTGCCTGAGATTATACGCTGATTATTAATTCAACGCTTCAATCTTTTTAATCCAAGTTTGTTTTTCCGCATCTGAAATAAATGATGCTTCAAAAGAGTTAATTGCCAGTTGCTTTAACTCTGCATTGCTTAGATCAAGAGCTTCGGTGATCGCAATAAAGTTATCATTCATATAGCCACCAAAATAAGATGGATCATCTGAATTGACGGTCACATGCACACCTTGTTGCAATAGTCGGCGAATATTATGATCAGCCATATTATTGACCACACAGAGCTTTAAATTGCTTAGCGGGCAAACGGTTAATGGCATTTTTTCTGCAATTAAACGTTGCATCAAAGCAGGATCTTCTTCTGAACGTACACCATGGTCAACACGATTTACTTTCAGCAAATCCAAGGCTTCCCATACGTATTCTGCTGGACCTTCTTCCCCTGCATGCGCAACGATAAGAAAACCTGCTTCACGTGCTTTGGCAAAAACACGTTCGAATTTTGATGGTGGATGACCCACTTCACTCGAATCTAAACCGACACCAATAATTTGATCTTTATATGGTAAAGCTTGTTCTAATGTTGCAAATGCTGCATCTTCAGATAAATGACGCAAGAAGCACATAATCAGATGTGAGCTAATACCCAGTTTCGTTTTAGCATCATCACAAGCGCGTTGTAAGCCATTCAAAACCGTTTCAAAAGCAACCCCACGGTCTGTATGAGTTTGTGGGTCGAAGAACATTTCAGTATGAACCACATGATCTTCTGCACATTTTTCAAAGTATGCCCATGCTAAATCATAAAAATCTTGCTCATGAATCAGTACATTTGCACCTGCATAATAAATGTCTAAAAAAGACTGTAAATTATGAAAGTTATACGCTTCTTTTAATTCTTCGACTGACTGATAAGGGATTGCAATATTGTTGCGTTGGGCAATTGCAAACATGAGTTCAGGCTCAAATGTCCCTTCAATATGCACATGTAGCTCTGCTTTTGGCAAAGCGCGAATCAGCTCAAGTTGATCCATCTTTTATCCTCATAAAAATAAAAAAAGGGTGCAAACTGAGTTTACACCCTTTCGCTATTTGACAGTATTAACCGCCAAATGCAGCAAATTTTAATGCCCAAAGTGCAGCAATAATCCAGACCATATACGGTACAGTTTTCGCCTTACCTGTAAGCAATTTAACCAATGCATAGCTAATGAAGCCCATTGCAATACCGTCTGCAATTGAATAGGTAAACGGCATAAATACAATTGTTAAAAATGCAGGAACTGCTTCAGTAATATCATCCCACTCAATATGAACGATACCTTGAATCATCAACACACCAACAAACAATAATGCTGGAGCAGTTGCAAAACCTGGTACAGACTGAGCAAGTGGTGCTAAGAACAATGCCAAAATAAACAATACAGCAACCACAACTGCAGTTAAACCTGTACGACCACCGGCAGCAACACCTGCTGATGATTCAATATAAGGCGTAGTCGAAGACGTACCCAATGCCGCACCCGCAACAATTGCAGATGAGTCTGCAAATAATGCTTTCTTCAAACGTGGTAATTTACCGTCTTTTAATAAGCCTGCACGGTGTGATACACCGACCAATGTACCTGTAGAGTCAAACAAATCGACCAAGAAGAATACAAAGATCACGCCAATCAAACTTGCTGTGAATAGACCTTCAAAGTCCATTTGCATGAATGTTGGAGTGATTGAAGGAATCGCGCCTACAACACCTTTAAATTCGTTGAAACCCAGCAGGGTTGCAATTGCAGTAATCACCAAGATACTGATGATGATTGCACCACGTACTTTGAAGTGATGCATAACCACAACCATCAAGAAGCCAAGTAAAGCCAACAAAACTGAAGGTTGTTTTAGATCACCCAAACTCACTAAAGTTGCTGGATTATCAACAATAATGCCTGCATTTTTCAACGCAATTAGGGCAAGGAATAAACCAATACCGCCACCGATCGCCAGTTTAAGCGACATTGGAATCGCATTAACAATCGCTTCACGGATTTTGAACATGCTGATAGCGATAAAAACAAGGCCAGAGACAAATACAGCTGCTAAAGCAGTTTGCCATTCCACGCCCATACCCAAACATACAGAATAGGTAAAGTAAGCGTTTAAGCCCATACCGGGTGCTAAGGCAATTGGATAGTTAGCAACAAGACCCATCACCAAACAGCCAATGGCTGCTGCTAGACAGGTTGCGACAAAAACAGCGCCATGATCCATACCCGTTTCGGACAAAATCATTGGATTGACAATAATGATGTAACACATTGTCAAGAAAGTAGTTACACCTGCAATGACTTCTGTTTTGAAACTGGTTTTGTTTTCGCTCAGTTTAAACAGACGTTCAAGCATGTTCTCGGAAGATGGATTAGGAGTCGTCATGACCTAGCCCCTATGAAGTAAACTTTATGCATATAAGCATTCCACAAAATTAATCATGTCATGTATTCATCATTAATTTTGTGTATGCCTAAGCAACGAATATGCCAATTCGGCAGATTGTAGGCTTTAAAAAATCCTATTTTCAACAACATACAACACGGTACAAATGTTGAAATTTGCAAACAAAAAAGCTGCATAAACCTATGCAGCTCCTCTATTTATGTCATTTAATTCGTATTTAATATCAATAAATACTGATCAAATTAATTTCGGCAAATTATAACACATTGATTTTTTAATGTTTCCACATTTTCATCGCTTTTCAATTTAGTAAATTTAAGACATTGTTTTCTTTATAAAGTTTCAAATTATTATATATAAAAATAAAATATCAATATTTAAACGAACACTTCAAGACCATGCTTGAGCTCAATGCAAAAGCAGCAAGATTGATTTTTTTTAGCGCATATAAGGTGATGCGCTCAAATCATCATTGAACACCTGATTAATTTCTTGCTGTCGCTTTAACTCTGCATTCTTATAAACACTAAACCCTAAAAACACAATGCTGAGTATAAAAATTGGTATCAGTATTTTTTTCATAACAAAATTTTATTCATGTTTAAATATTTGGCTATAATAACAAAAAATTTAAACAAAAAAGTGACGTATTTCACAATTTTATATCTTATTAAGTCATTTAATAAGCTATTTGTTCGATCAATGTTAATTTTGTAATATATTTTAGACTGATAGACAAGATAATCGCTGAATGATTTTTCGAATCCTTTTCCGTAAAAAGCTTCAAATCATAGATCATTTCATATACGAAATTTAAAGCACGATCAATTTCACAGGCCCACCATTACATCTCGAGTGAAGAAGATAAAAAAGCCGCTGACTTCTAATCAGCGGCTATTCATATTCTTTTCAGTCTAAGTTTTTCAATTTTAAAATTAAGCGGCTTGTTGTTCATTTCGCTTAAAGACCAATTCGCCCTTTAAGCTACTCTCAGCATCGAAATAATAACCATCGGTATTGAACGACTTGATATCTTCAATACGTTCAATTTTATTTTCCAACAAATATCGCGCCATTAGGCCACGTGCTTTTTTGGCATAGAAGCTGATGACTTTATATTTGCCGTTCTTTTGATCGAGAAAAACTGGCTTGATGATTTCGGCTTTAACTTTTGATTCTTTGACCGACTTATAATATTCATCTGAAGCGATGTTGACCAAAAGTTCAGAGCCCGCTTTTTCCAAATCGTCATTGATGAGATTGGTGATGGTATTGTCCCAAAACTCGTATAGGTTATGTCCACGTGGATTTTGCAGCTTGGTCCCCATCTCTAAACGATATGGCATCATTAAATCAAGCGGACGCAATAAACCATAGAGACCCGAGAGCATACGCAAATGGGTTTGTGCATATTCAAGGTCTGAGTTTGTAAGTTTATAAGCATCTAAACCGGTATATACATCACCTTTAAAGGCAAAGATTGCTTGACGTGCATTGGCAAAATCAAAATCAGGCTGCCAATCTCGGAAGCGCTCAACATTTAAAGTCGCAATTTTCTCACTGACACTCATCAAGCTTGAAATTTCACTTGCCGACAATTTACGTGCGACTGAGATTAATTCTTCAGAATGATCTAATAGCCGTGGTTGAGTGAATTTTTCAGTCGGTAAAGCGGTTTCGTAATCTAAAGTTTTTGCTGGAGAAATTAAAGCGAGCATAAACATCCTGATTAATTTTTAATTAAACAAACTATAACAGTAGAGTATTTTCAAATCCAATCTGTGTTTTTGATAAACATAATCTGTAAACTATAGACTCTCCCGCTTTCACATTTTAGTCATTATGTCAGAACAAATGTTCATTCAAGGGCCGATGGGTCAACTTGAAATTTTTGTTGATTATCCACAGGGTGAAGTGAAAGGATTCGCGGTAGTTACACACCCTCACCCATTGCAAGGTGGCACACCACAGCACAAAGTCCCTGTGCTTTTAGCGCAAATGTTCTTAGAACGTGGCTATGTTGTCTATCGCCCAAGTTTCCGCGGCTCTGGCCAAAGTGCAGGAATACATGACGAAGGCAATGGTGAAACCAAAGATACCATGCAAGTCATTGAATTTGCTCGTAGCCAACACCCAAACTTGCCATTTTATGCAGGCGGTTTTAGTTTTGGTGCAAATGTCATGACTAAATGCTATGCCCTATTGCCTGTAGAATTACAGCCTGTACAGACTATTTTATGCGGACTACCAACTACAACAGTTGCAGGTGTACGTCACTATGTGACGCCGCATATTAAGGGTGATATTTTATTTATTCACGGTGAAGAAGATAATGTCACACTGTTATCTGACTTGATTCAGTGGGCCAAACCGCAGCGCCATTTAATCACGGTTTTACCCGGTGCAAACCACTTTTTTACGGGTTATCTAAAACAGCTTCGTATCGCGATTTCACGCTTTTTAGTATAAACAATACCAAAAATGAGTCAGCTTAACTGGCTCATTTTTTTGCCTAGTGACCGCTCTATTCCCCACCAATATTTCAGATAAATTCACCTACAGCACTTCGATTTATCCATCTTTTTAGTGCATTGGCCATCATTATCTATTCAACATGTAATGACCTAATTCGTCGCTAGTTTAATTTTTATTACGCAACATTTTTTTATCTAAAAACCAATAATTTACTTGTTTAAATAATCAACTATAGAAATAATACCGAGAAAAATTAAGATAAAATTTAGAGGGAAAAATGAAATATATTGTTGCTGTGATTTTAAGTCTAGGCATTGCAGCTTTGGTCTATTATTTTAATTCAACCCCATCCACAACGACAAATTTGCCAGCATCTACGGTTGCTGCGAACGATGGTCCCAAAGCCTATTTGACAGCGTCATACAAGATGAATGTCGATGGTCGTGATTTTAGCTTAAAGATGGTCTACGACTTTCCCAATAGCCAAGTGTGTGAAGCCCAGCTCAACAGCACAGACACCATGAATATGATTTCAACCTTTAAGCAACGCTGTTCGAGTGACTCGGTGTGTAAAGAAGCTGAAATTTCGTCTTGTTCATCTTTTACCGATCAAAAATATAAAGATATGCTCGATAAAAACTATCATGACACCCATTATATTTATCTTAGCGATAGCAAATTGACTGATCAACGTGGTGTGATTGTGTTTTGGGGACTCAATGAACAAGAGTCAGAAAAAATGTGTGACTATGTGAAAAAGAGCAATCGAACCATTAATCCAATCAATATTGAATGTCTATAACCTTGTTCAATACATTCTGTTAAAAACAAAAAAGCAGCGCTATGCTGCTTTTTTATGGATGATTTTTAATTCAATTTTTCAGATCATTTTGTCATTTGTTTCCATTGAAACTCACTATATGACTCTTCTTCTTTTAAACTGTTTTCGACTGCTTGAGCCAATTGGTTCAATAAACTTTGCTCAGTAATACGATCTAACCAATCTTGGTCTTCATCTGGATAAGAGGTAATTTCACAGACTAAACGACCTGATTCATCCTGCCCCTGACATGTCACTGAAAGCGGCAATTCATGCTGATCGACACTGACTGCAATCTGATCACCACTTTGCGATAACGTTTGAAAGCCATAACGCTCTAATTTATTTGCCAATAATTCAGCAACCTGAGTTTGCGTATCAGCACTGCTTTCAACTCGATTTGACTCGCTATGCGCGGTGAATTGTAGTTTTCTCATGTATCTATCCAAAGACATTCTTGTTGTATGGTTTTAGCATAAGCAATTAAAACCAAACAGCCAAGCATTTGCTTGGCTGTTGTTGAATAAATATACAATTTTGGTGAATTATTTATTCACTTACGGCAATCGTTAAACCGGCCTGAGTGGCTAGCTCTGTAAATGTCGGGAAGCTGGTCGCAACGGTTTCTGTACCCACGATATTAATTTCACCCGAAGTACGTAAACCTGCCATTGAGAAGCTCATTGCAATACGGTGGTCATGATGTGACTCAATTTGACCACCTGTGAAGATTGCACCCCACTCGCCCGTTTTACCTTGACCTTCAATAATGATGCCGTCATCAGTAGGCGTGCAGTCAATACCCATAATTTTTAGGCCATCTGCCATCACTTGAATACGATCCGACTCTTTCACTCGAAGTTCAGCTGCACCGGTCAAAATGGTTTGACCTTCTGCACATGCCGCTGCAATAAACAGTGCTGGAAATTCATCAATCGCCAATGGCACTTGATCTTCTGGCATATGAATGCCTTTGAGTGTACGTGAACCACGAATACGAATATCTGCAATCGGCTCACCACCAGCGATACGCTCATTTTCAACAGTCAGGTCAGCACCCATCTGTTTTAAAATTTCGATCACACCTGTACGTGTTGGATTAATGCCAACCGCTTCGAGTGTGACATCTGAACCTTCAGTAATCGCTGCACCCACCATAAAGAATGCTGCAGATGAAATGTCAGAGGGTACTTGAATGTCTGTACCGACTAACTTGCCGCCACCTTGAAGTGAAATGCGGTTGCCTTCTGTTTTCACGTCATAACCAAATGCACGAAGCATACGCTCTGAATGGTCACGTGTTGGTTCCGGCTCAGTGACAACAGTTTCACCTTCCGCCCAAAGACCAGCCAACAAAATACCGGATTTTACTTGTGCAGATGCCATTGGTAAGTCGTAATGAATACCTTTCAGGTTTTGACTTCCGGAAATAGACACGGGCGGCGTACCACGCTCACCTGTAGTTTGAATTTGCGCACCCATTTCACGTAATGGTTTGGCAATACGTTCCATTGGACGTTTTGATAATGACGCATCACCCGTCATCACCGAATCAAACTTCTGTGCCGACAACATGCCTGAAAGCAAACGCATTGAAGTGCCTGAGTTACCCATATACAAAGCGCCTGCAGGTGCTTTTAAACCATGCATGCCTACACCATGAATGGTAACTTCGCCGTTTTTAGGGCCTTCAATACTCACACCCATATCGCGGAATGCTTGGAGAGTTGCCAAGGCATCTTCACCTTCTAGAAAACCAGTGACATGCGTTGTGCCTTCTGCAATAGCACCAAACATGATAGAGCGATGTGACACAGATTTATCACCTGGCACAGTAAATTTACCTTGGAATTGCTTTGGACCCGGTAAAATTTTGAATTGCTGTGTCGTCACTTTATTTTTCTCCATCAGTGGTTTCTTTGCGAGCATGTGATTGAAATGTTGACGTGCCGCTTGTGCATGCCCCAACAGTCCCATCAACGCTTGTGAGTTTTCATCTTCAATCAGTTTGCGAAGAATAGCCAATTGTTTTTCAAAGCCATCTACCGCTTTTAAAATTGCCTTTTTATTGGCAAAAAAGATGTCATGCCACATATGTGGGTCGCTTGCAGCAATGCGTGAGAAATCACGAAAACCGCCAGCGGCATAACGGAAAATATCTAAATTGTCTTCTCGGTTCGCAAGTTGCTCAACCAAGTTAAATGCCATCAAATGCGGAAGATGACTGGTATGGGCCAACACTTCGTCGTGTTTTTCCACATCCATGCAAATCACTTCCGCTTTGGCAGCTTGCCACAATTGAATCAGTTTCTCTACAGCCCAATCTGCACTGCTAGGTAATGGTGTCAAAATCACTTTGTGATTAGCAAATAAATCTACCTTACCGGCATGCACACCTGTTAGTTCAGCCCCAGCAATCGGATGCCCCGGTACAAAACCAGCAGGTAATTGCTCACCATAGACTGCTTTCGCTGCATCAACGACATTGCCTTTGGTACTCCCAACATCGGTAATAATCGTCTGTTCGGTTAGATAAGGCTTGATCGCTTCAAGGACTTTTTGTGTCGCACGTACAGGCAAAGCCAAGACAACGAGATCTGCACCTTTGACCGCTTCAGCAGGATCGCTATAACCCTGCTGAATAAGCCCTAAAGCTTTTGCATCTTCTAAAGTTTTTTGTGAACGCGTAGACGCCACAATTTCCTTAGCTAAACCTTCAGCAATCATGACGCGAGCTAGGCTTGAGCCAATCAGCCCAAGCCCAATAAAAGCAACTTTTTCAAATAGTGGCACAGACATGACTTAAGCTTTAGCCTCTAAGCCCAAAACTTTAGCCAAGGCTGCTAAGAATTTAGCATTTTCAGCTTCAGTCCCAATTGATACACGTAAATGCTCTGGGATACCAACTGGACGAACAATCACACCTTCTTTTAATAAAGCATTGAAAGTCTGTGCAGGATCAGCTTTTACATTTACTAAAATGAAGTTCGCACGTGAAGGCACATATGCTAAACCTAGAGCATCAAATCCTGACTCAAGTTGCGCCATACCTGCTTTATTGACTACACGTGATTTTTCAATAAACGCTTCATCTTTGAGTGCAGCAACAGCAGCCACCATTGCAAGATGGTTTACGTTAAAGGGTTGACGAATACGATTAAGGAAATCCGTCACTTCAACTGAAGCCAAGGCAAAACCAACACGTAACGCAGCCAAGCCATAACATTTTGACATGGTACGGCTAACGATTAAGTTTGCGTATTGATCTAAGAATTTTAAGCTGTTGAAGTTTTCTGGGAAATATTCCACATAAGCTTCATCTAAAACCACGATCACATTTGCAGGTACTTTTTGCATGAACGCTTCAAATTCAGCTTCTTCAAACCATGTACCTGTTGGATTATTTGGGTTCGCAATAAAAATCAATTTAGTATTGTCTTTAATTGCCGCAGCCATTGCATCTAGGTCATGTGAAAAACCTTTTGCAGGCACTTCAATCGCTTCAGCATTAATGGCTTGTGTCACCAGACCATACACAGCAAATGCGTGTTGACTATACACAACCGAGTCTTGCTCTGAAACAAAAGCACGAGCAAAAATTTCTAGAAGATCGTTTGAACCATTACCCAACGTAATACGGTCATGTGCAATACCAAATTGTTTTTCAACTTGGTCTTTCAAAATAAAACCGCCACCATCCGGATATCGACCAATTTCTGCAAGTTCAGCAGCAACCGCTTCTTTCACTTTGTCAGAACAACCCAATGGGTTTTCATTTGATGCGAGTTTTACGATATCTGTAATACCCAACTCACGCTCAAGTTCACTAATTGGTTTACCTGGTTGGTAAGGCTTTAGCTTTGCAATGCCTTCATTGGCTGGGACAAACGTCATTTTACACTTCCAGTTTTTTCAAATGATGAAGGTGATCAACTCCTGATGGAATTGATCACAGTTGTGATCTTAAAGAACAGCAATCGGATATGAACCCAATACACGAATTTCTTTTACTAACGGACGAATTTCTTCAATTGCCGCTTTCACGTTTTCTTGCTCAACATGACCTTCCAAGTCCACAAAGAATACATAAGCCCATTTTTCTGGTAATGCAGGACGTGTTTCGATACTTGTTAAGCTAATATTATGCTTGGCAAACGGTGCAAGAATTTCAAGTAATGCCCCCGCACGGTCATGCGCAGAAATCAACAATGAAGTTTTATCATTGCCAGATGGTGGCACTTTTTCACGACCAATCACCAAGAAACGTGTGGTGTTTTCAGGATTGTCTTCAATATTGCTATGCAAAATCTCGAGGTTATAGATGTTCGCAGCAACTTCAGAGGCAATTGCCGCAGAGTGCCATTCATTACGAATACGGCGTGCAGCTTCTGCATTTGAACTGAGTGCAACACGTTCTACACCCGGATAATGTGCATCTAACCAACCACGGCATTGCGCCAAAGTTTGTTGATGTGCATAAATCTGTTTAATGCTGTCTTTTCGTGTATTTTCAGACACAAGGAATTGGTGATGAATACGCAGTTCCACTTCACCAATAACATTGAGATGTGAAGATTTAAAGCAATCTAAAGTATGGTTCACTACCCCTTCAGATGAGTTTTCAACAGGCACTAAACCATAGTGCGCACTGCCTGCTTCTACTTCGCGGAATACTTCATCAATCGTTGGAAGAGGGCGAACAACAGCGTCTTGACCGAAATGTTTTAAAACAGCCGAATGCGTATAAGTTCCGACTGGACCTAAGAACGCAATACTTTGCGGTGCTTCAAGAGCTAAACAAGCCGACATGATCTCACGGAATAAACGTGCCATTGTCACATCAGACAATGGGCCTTCGTTACGATCCATAACTTTACGTAAAACTTGCGCTTCACGTTCAGGACGATAAAACAATGGATTCTCTTCTGCAGCAAATTTTGCTTTTGCCACAGCTTCAGCTAGTTTCGCACGACGGTTGATAAGTTGTTGAATCTGCATATCAACAGAGTCGATATCTTCACGAATTTGAGCTAAGTCCAGAGAAGTCGGAGTGTTTTGATCATCGTTGATCATTGTTATGTCGCCCTTCAAAAAAATTTTGCAAACAGTATAACAATAGTTAGCTTTCAAATGTTGCGCAATACGACTTTGATGGTTTCAGCCTTAAAAACATACAGTTGATTAAAGCTTCATCAGCTTAACTTAAGAGCCAAAACAGCCAAACTGATAGGTAAAGCCATAATTAAGGCAAATCTTACCTTTTGACGGCTTTATTGATCATTCATCTTGAGCAGCACAATAAATAGCCCTTCTCTTTTCCTCCAAATTTGCCTCAGATCCATCTCCTTGTATAAGCCCATCAATCAATTTGTTTCATTGGTCATTTCAGTTTTAAATTTTGCTCTCAATACTTGAAGCAAAATAAAAATTTCAAAACTTGGTTTTCATGGCATAGAAATAATTTGAAACTTAAAGATGATCTATATAAACACTTGGTCATTGATCGTTTTTTCAGTGACTTAATAGGCACTTTCATCTAGTGTTTACAGTCATTGACGCATTTATTACAAAAGACACAGGTAATTCTTATCATTGCTTTGTAGTCTAAATATCAGAAAAAAAAATAACAGCCCCATAGGTACAAGTATGCACAAGAAAATTGCAGTGTTAGTGACCTACGATTTTGAAGATATTGAGTATCTTGAGCCTGTGGAGGCCTTTCGAGCCGCTCGGCACAGCATTATCAATATCGAAGATCAGGTTGGAAAAATCGTTTACGGCATTAAACGCCGTTCCCAGATCACCATTGACCAAAGTATCGACGATGCCTCTGTGCATGATTTTGATGCCTTATTTATTCCCGGCGGTTATTCCCCAGAGAAACTCGCTTTAGATGACCGTTTTATCTATTTTGTACGTAATTTTGCAGATAGCCAAAAGCCGATCTTGAGCAGTTGCCATGGTCCACAGTTGTTACTAGAAGCTGGTGTCATACAAGGTCGCCATTTCGCCCAATCTGAAACACTTAAATCCGCTTTGTTAAACGCAGGTGTGGTGGTGTCGGATCAATCGGTTGTGAATGATAATAACCTATATATATCGTCTCGCAGTACTTTAGATACACCTGAATTTATTGAAGTCTGTTTGCAAGTTTTGGGGCAACCGTCATTATCATAGGTTTCAAAATATTCACGCAAAATTAAACACACAATCTAATTCAAATAAGCAAATCTATAGAAATACATCGTCTCTATAGAAATACATCCTAAAAAAAATAGCGAAGTCTTCACTTCGCTATTTTAATTTCAGCCTGATAAATTGTTTATCGACCTAAAATACTTCGTGCCACGATTTCTTTCATAATTTCATTGGTGCCACCGTAGATTTGCTGAATACGTGCATCGACAAAGAAACGTGAAATTGGATATTCGGTCATATAACCATAGCCACCAAATAATTGAAGTAGATTATGGGCCACTTTCATTTGCATATCGGTAGAAAAGCTCTTGAGTGCTGCTGCAGTTTCAACATCAAGTTTGCCTTGCATATAAAGTTCAACATTTTGATTATAAAATGCCGCTGTAGCCAATTCGTCAATCTTAGCCTGTGCCAAGACAAAACGAGTATTTTGGAACTGTCCGATCGCCTGTCCGAACGCTTGTCGCTCTTTAACATACTGCGTTGCCACATCAATGGAACCGCGAATCGCACCAATTGCAGTCGAGGCAATTGCGGTACGTTCACGCGGTAACTCTTGCATCAAGTAAGCAAAGCCTTGTCCAGCTTGACCCAAAAGTTGCTCTTTTGGCACTTTGACGTTGTCATAAAACAACTCTGAAGTGTCTTGCGCATGCAGACCAATTTTGTCGAGGTTGGTACCTTTCTTAAATCCATCCAAATGGGTATCGACTAAAAGTAATGACACGCCTTTAGCACGTGCTTGTGGATCAGTTTTCGCCGCCAATACCACTAGGTCTGCATGTTGACCATTTGAGATAAAGGTTTTCGAGCCATTGAGTAGATAATGATCGCCCTGCAAAATTGCACTACTGCGCATAGACTGTAAGTCTGAACCTGCACCCGGCTCCGTCATACCAATGGCACCGACCACTTCACCCGTGACCATTTTCGGCAACCAATGTTGTTTTTGTTCTTCTGAACCAATGTGCAAAATATACGGTGCTGCAATTTCAGAATGGCATGAAATACCTGTCGATAATGCACTAAAACCTGCGCGCGCAGATTCTTCAACTAGCATCAGTGAATAATGCGTTGGGACGCCATAGCCGCCATATTCTTCAGGCACATCGACACATAAAAAGCCATTTTCACCCAAGGCATTCCATACTGATCGCGGCATAATGCCTTCACGTTCCCATTGCTCATAATGTGGTGCGACATGCTCTGCCATAAAACGGCGAAAGTTATCTCGAAATAATTCTAAGTCTGCATCATAAGCCAGCATGTGTTTCTTCCTTGGTTAAGTTTGTTGTTTTGTTGAACTCCATCCTATTGCAGTTTAGAACAGCCGTCATGCCCAAAAACTAAAGCGTTCAAATTTGGCTTTAGTCCTGCATTAAAAAAGGAAGCCGAAGCTTCCTTTTTAAATGACATCTTTTACATCACAGCATCTGCCTTAGGCATGATGTGCATTGCCTTCTTCTTGCATCTGACGGTCAATTTCTTCAGGGTTTGCCAAAGCAAAATCCAGTTTTTCTTTGTCTAATTGACCCACCCATTTCGCAACCACAATCGTTGCCAAAGAGTTACCTACAAGGTTCGTTAATGCACGTGCTTCTGACATGAAACGGTCAATACCAAGAATTAATGCCAAACCTGCAACAGGAATATGACCCACAGCAGACAATGTTGCAGCCATCACAATAAAGCCTGAACCCGTCACACCCGCAGCACCCTTAGATGAAATGAGTAGAACCAACAACAACGTGATCTGATGCGAAATATCAAGCGGTGTATTGGTCGCTTGTGCAATAAAGATTGCTGCCATGGTCAGGTAAATAGACGTACCATCTAGGTTAAATGAATAACCTGTTGGAATAACAAGGCCCACTACAGATTTTTCTGCACCAGCAAGTTCGAGTTTTTTCAACATACGTGGCAGTACAGATTCAGAAGAAGACGTACCCAGTACGATCAGTAACTCTTCGCGAATCATACGAATCATTTTGAGGATACTGAAACCGCAAATACGTGCAATTGAGCCAAGTACAAGGAAAATAAACAGCAAACAGGTAATATAGAAGCAGATGATCAACTGACCCAATTGCGCCAAACTACCGATACCATATTTACCAATGGTATAAGCCATCGCACCGAAGGCACCAATTGGCGCAAGCTTCATGATCATGTTTACAATGTTAAAGAATACATGTGCAATTTGATCAATAAACTTCAATACAGGCTTACCTGCATCACCAAGTTTATGTAATGCAAAACCAAATAATAAGGCAAATAATAGAACTTGAAGAATCTCACCCTCAGCAAACGCACCAACAACGGTGTTTGGGATGATATTCATAAAGAAATCTTGGGTAGATTGTGCTGCACCAGATTCAACATATTTAGAAATACCTGAAGTATCTAAAGATGCTGGATCTACGTTCATGCCTACACCTGGTTTTGCAATATTAATTACTGCAAGACCAATGATGAGTGCGATGGTCGAAACAATTTCGAAGTATAGTAAAGCGACACCACCTGTTTTACCCACAGATTTCATGCTTTCCATACCTGCAATACCACTCACCACGGTACAGAAGATCACAGGTGCAATAATCATTTTAATCAGCTTGATGAAACCTTGTCCTAGTGGATAGAACAATTCACCCCAGCCTTTTACGTATTGCTCGGTACCATTGATAATTTGTGTGCCACTTGGTGAGAAATGCCCCACCAATACACCCGCAATAATGGCAACGATCACTTGAAAATATAGTGACTTATAAATTGGTTTTTTAGCCATGACATTACTTCACGATATATTTCTGCTTCAAAGAAATATTCAGTTTTTGTCTATTTTCAAAAAATAAACAGCCCAAAACCCCTTTGTCTTCGACAAAAGAGCACCAAAGGTATTTGACTTAGCCAAATACAGAAAAACGAAATATGTATGGTGATTAAATAATCACATCAGAACCTGATATAAAATCAGCGCATTGATCAGGAGATGAAACACATACTAAAGTAGGTTAAATTTTACCTGTTTTTTAATGGCTTGTTCTGCCACAAATGTTAATTTCGGTTAAATAATAGACCGAGTTTATTAGACGATAGTCTAAAGACATCCTTTTTTAAACCTGTTATCAGGCTGAAAAATACCAACTATAGAAGTAAACTATCCTTAAGTCCTAATTTTAAGCCCAGTATTTGCATGAACAATAAACGAAATATTTACAAAGATTTTGAACATCCTTTTGCGCAATTTGTCCGTATCGTGGGTAAAGGTAAAAATGGCGCACGTTCTCTCACTTATGATGAAGCCTACCAAGCGTTCAGCATGATCTTAAAAGATGAGGTTTTAGACGTTCAATTGGGCGCTTTCTTGATGTTATTGCGTGTAAAAGAAGAATCTGTCGATGAACTGACAGGCTTTGTCCAAGCCACACGTGATCAGCTCAAGTTTAAAAAGCTTGATGTCGATTTAGATTGGTCATCTTATGCAGGTAAACGCAAACATTATCCTTGGTTTTTATTGGCCGCATTAACGCTGGCAAAACACGGCTACAATGTCGTAATGCATGGCGCTTCAGGTCATACCATTAACCGCCTTTATACAGAACAAGTATTAGAGTATTTGGGTTTTCCTATTTGCCAAAATGATACAGATGTGGAACAGCAGCTTATACAACGTCATTTTGCTTATATTCCGCTCGACGTCATTTCACCAATACTCAGTGATTTAATTTCACTACGCAATGTCATGGGCTTACGTTCCCCAATTCACACCCTTGCGCGTCTGATAAATCCATTTAATGCCAAAGCCACCATGCAAGCGATTTTCCATCCAGCCTATCGTGGATCACACCAACGTGCGGCATTCCAATTGGGTTATCAAAATAGTGCTGTCATTAAGGGTGAAGGTGGTGAATTCGAACGTAACCCCGATGCAAAAACCTTAATTTGTGGCATCAAGGATGGTGAAATGTATGAACATGAGTTGCCTAAACTGACGGACAACCGTAGTCCAGTCGAAGAAGAACTTGATTTGGCCGTTTTTAAAGCCGTTTGGGACGGTCAGCAGACACATGAATATGGTGAAATCGCAGTCACCGAAACCATGGGAATCGCACTATATACCATGGGTGTAGTCGCAAGTTTTGATGAAGCCATGCAAACTGCCAAAACCATGTGGGCAAATCGTCACGCTTAAATAAGCAGATATGAAGAAATAAATCTAGGCATGCATCAAGCCAATAAAAAGCCAGCATTGAGCTGGCTTTTTCAATCAAAAAGAAAAAGGATTAAACGAAACGAATCGGCTTGAACTCAGGTTCTTCCACATGCGAGTCGCAATGCTCATCTTCTTCTTTGGTCCCACGGTCGATATAACCACTACGCTCATCTTCTGGCAAATGTTTAATTTCCCATGCATACACCGCTTGCATACAAATTTGACGTTGTTCTTGAGTCAGCGCTACGCCATTTGGCCATTTACCAATTTCAATTGCCGTTTTTAATCGACCAACAATTTCAGGATCGAGTACGGCAAGCATCTGTTCAATATTCATAATTAATCCTGCTTTAATGAGTCAAAATCTTGGTTCCAGCCTAGCTTGGTACGACATGCCATATAGAAGTCATAACCAGGTGGATGTAATAAGTTGAGCTTAAATGGATGTTTGCGGATATGTAAACTATCGCCTACACCCAATGATACACTGTGTTGACCATCGGCACTGACCATTGGTAGAACACGATTTTCACGAATCAAAATTTTAATTTCGCTTTGTCCGCCGACGACAATCGGCCGTGACGACAAAGTATGTGGATGCATTGGCACTAAGGCAATCGCATCCATACTTGGGTGGACAATCGGACCACCACCAGATAATGCATAAGCTGTAGAGCCGGTTGGTGTCGAAACAATTAAACCGTCACTGTGTTGGCGGTATACATATTGCCCATCAATATTCAGTTCAAAGTCGATCATGTGTACCGATTTACCCGAGTGCAGCACAATATCATTTAAAGCTACAGCATCATAAATCGACTCGCCTTTCGAGCGAATTTCCATTTCCAACAAGAAACGTCGGTCTAGCTGAAACTCACCTTTGAGCACTTGATCTAACTTGAAAATCACTTCTGTCGGTTTGATATCGGTCAGGAAGCCCAAACGACCACGGTTCACCCCAATCACAGGGGTATTATATTTCACCAAGGCACGTGCGGCATGAAGCAATGAACCATCACCTCCGACAACGATCACCAAATCGACAACTTCACCCAATAAATTACGGCTGACCGTCTGAGTATTATTGTAGGGAACCAGCTGCGCTGTTTGCGTATCAAATACAGGATGTAATCCCAAACTCAAAATATGATCGTGGATCAAACATAGGGTTTCGATCACTGATGATTTGTCTGGACGACCAATCAACCCAATGTTTCGAAATGATTTATGTGAAATTTGCACCTGCGCTTTTGCTCCGCTTCGCCTCATTGGTATCATATCACTAACAGAAATGATTTAAAAAAACTTTAAAGTTTCGACTTTAGTGAAGTAGCTTCCAATATTTTGCATACATATAACAGTTTAAATATTGCAAAATACTGAAAAGCTTCGCATGATTAGCAAAATTTCTCAGGGTATTATCACTATTTATGAAGTCTGAACGTGGCATAGGCATAATTGCACTGATTTTTTCGCTGTTGATTATCGGCGGATTTCTCGTGTTCAGCATTTATCTTATTCGTCTAGATAATATTGTACGGGATAAATTCGAAGGTCAACGTTGGGACATTCCAGCCAAGGTATTTGCTCGTCCTTTAGAAATTTATACCAATGCGCCTGTAAGCCAAGCAGACCTCAACCAAGAACTGAAACTTTTGGGCTATAACGCTCAAGATAGCTATGCGAAAACAGGGAGTTACGTTACTTCTGGCAATGTGACCTATATCCATACGCGTGGTTTTGACTTTGGTGATAGTGTCGACCCTGAACAAGTCCTTAAAGTGACCTTTGGTGAAGATCAAATCACTGAAGTGAGTGCAACCAAGCCTTCAAGTAGTGGTATTGCCCGCTTAGAGCCGATGTTAATTGGTGGTATTTATCCTCAGCACAATGAAGACCGTGTGCTGATCAAACTTGATAAAGTGCCTAAGCCTTTAATCCAAGCTTTAATTGCTACCGAAGACCGCAATTTCTATCAACATCATGGTATTTCGATTCGTGGTACAGCACGTGCCATTGTGAGTAATGTCACAGGCGGAAAACGTCAAGGTGGTTCGACCCTCACTCAGCAATTGGTGAAAAATTTTTATTTATCGCCTGAGAGAACCATTAAGCGTAAGGCCAACGAAGCCTTAATGGCCATGCTGATTGAACTTCACTATGACAAAGATGAAATTCTTGAAGCTTATTTAAACGAAGTGAACTTAGGTCAAAACGGTAACTATTCCATCAATGGTTATGGTTTAGCCTCACAATTCTATTTTGGTTTACCCCTACGTGAACTAAATATTGCTCAGCAGGCGTATTTAGTCGGTTTGGTTCAAGGTCCAACTCTATTTAATCCGTGGAAAAACCCTGAAAGTGCGATTAAACGCCGTAATATTGTGTTGAACAATATGGTGGTGATGGGCTATTTAACTCAGGAACAATATGAAACTGAGTCTGCACGTCCATTAAATGTCATTACAAAACCAACATTGGGCCCTTCTCGCTTCCCAGACTATATGGATATCGTGCGTCGTCAACTGCGTACTGAATACCAAGAAAGCGATTTGACCAATCAAGGTCTGCGTATTTTCACCGCGATGGACCCGATTGCACAAACCCGTGTACAAACTGCATTTAAAGAATCTGTGGCCCGTTTAAGCAATGCCAATCCAGCACGCTTAAAAGAATTACAAGGCGCGGTATTGGTGTCTCATCCTGAAAATGGTGAATTGGTTTCAGCAGTGGGTTCAACGCAGGACTTTACCGGCTTTAACCGTACAATGGATGCTAAACGTCAAGTCGGTTCATTGCTAAAACCTGTGATTTACCTCAGTGCGATAGAATCCAACCGTTATAACTGGGCGAGTCAAATCGAAGATAGTCCGATCAGCATTCAAAGTGATGGCAAAGCTTGGACACCGAAAAACTATAGTGGTGGCGCACATGGTGTCGTACCAATGGTTGATGCCCTATCAAACTCTTATAACCTCTCTGCGGTACGCTTAGGTCAAGAATTCGGTATGTCGACTTTTATTAACCATCTGAAAAAGTTTGGTGTGACGTCTAATATTCCAAACTACCCTTCGATTTACCTCGGCGCTATCGATATGTCACCGATGGAAGTCATGAGTGTCTATGGAAACTTTGCAACCGGTGGCTTCAAATATCCAGTGAAAGCTATTCGTTCAGTGGTCGATGCCAATGGTCGTTTATTAGATCGTTATAGCTTAACGGTACAACCGACTATTGCACCTGATGCAGCCTTTATATTGAACTACGGTTTACAACAAGTGATGAGTTCAGGGACAGGCCGTTCTGCTTATGCATCATTACCGGCTTCACTTAAACTTGCAGGTAAATCAGGGACAACCAATGATACGCGTGACTCATGGTTTGCAGGTTATTCAGGTAATTACTTAAGTGTGGTTTGGTTAGGTTTAGACAACAACAAAGTTACAGGCTTAACTGGTTCGTCAGGAGCACTTCCTGTTTGGACCAATGTCATGAAGCAGTTACGTCAAAAACCAGTTAATTTACGTCAACCAGACAGCGTACAGTGGCATTGGTTAGACCGTTATTCAGGTAATTTATCTGCGCAGCATTGTACAGGTGCGATGTATATTCCTCTGTCGCGTAACTCTATTCCAAATCAGGCTACGGCATGTGGTTCGACACAATATGAAGTAGAACCTTACACAGTTGATACTGAAGAGACGCAGCCAACTCAGGAACAAAATGATAGTTTAGGTGACTACATTCGTGAAAGTGATGTCGATAATGATCAGGGTTCATCTGATCAACCTCGCATCATCTCAAGTGGAGAGTATACAAATTAAATTGCAAAACATTAAAGTTTTAAAAACGTTCAGTATTCTGAGCGTTTTGACGATCATTTTGGCTGGTTGCCAAACCATAGTCGAACCTGAGCAAAAGCCGCCTGCTCCACCTGAAAAAAAGGCAGATATCCATGACTCTTCTGGGGTCATTATTACGCCATATGACCATCCAGAAATTAAACGTCAACGCATCGTTATTCCTGAGCAGAGAACCCAAATTCAAAAATTTGATGATGGCCGCGACTTGCCTGCATTCAAAAAATTGATGAAAAGTACGCAAACCGCTTATGCCAATGGAAAATGGAATGAAGCTGAAAGTGCGGCAACTCAAGCACAGCGTTTGGCACCGCAATCTGCGGAAACTTTTTTATATTTGGCAATGATCGCCAATCGAAAAAATCAACCTGCGAATGCAGAATCGTTGGCACTGCGTGGATTAAGCTATGCTCAAACCAAGCCGATGAAACAACAGCTTTGGAATGTTGTTTTAAAAGCCGGTCAAATGCAAAAGAAAAGCAGCACCATTCAAAAAGCTCAACAAGCCATTAAAGCCCTTTAAGCACCTCGTAAAAAAGCCTGATCTCAATTAAGATCAGGCTTTCTTATTCCATACATACTAAAAGTAAGTTTATTTCTAAAAGTTATTTCAAGTCTAAAATATCGACTTTCAAATACAAATTTAATTAAAAGCACGTATTTTTAACTGATGTTACGCACCTAAAAGTAATTTCGCATATTAAAAATGAATTTTAAGTCTATTCAACGGTGTCTTACATCTAGGGTTTGAATAAAGGGATTAGCCTTCGGCAGGAGGTACACTTATGAAACAATGTTTCTCATTAGGCAAAATGAGAAGCGTGCTTCGCAATGAAACCATCTTGCGGTGCAATGCACCTCACCGACAAAACTCGTTCACTAGCGTCAAATTAATCAAAGTATCGCAAAACCATTTTTGATTAGAAGGAGTCTTGTCTCAAAAACTTGCGGATGACCTTACCGTGTATCATTCTTTTATCTGAAGCAAACTGTGCGTCTGATGTTACTGCGTAACATCAGTTTTTAATTTAAAAATTGCGAATACCAGCCACCCCATAAGCATGATGCTGCTGTGAAATAGGCAACAATTCAGGACGCATCCCACCTAAAGCAAAAACAGGGATTTCAATGCTTCGTGCAATCTCAGAAAAATGCGCCCATCCCATACTTTGCGCCTCTGGATGACTTTGTGTCGCCAGAACTGGGCTCATAAAGATGGCATCACAGCCAATTTTTTGCGCATGCAGTGCAGAAACTTGATCATGACAAGCTGCGATATAGCGCTTCCCAAGCTGTAAATCACCTTTATTTTTTTGCAGCAATTGGTGCTGTTTAAGATGTAATGCTGAAATATGTGCTTGCACCTCTGTAGAGAGCAATGACCATAGATCTTCATTAATTATCAGTTGTTTTAAAATCACAGTAGGTAATTGATTTAATACCTTTGCATTTTCTGCGCTGGCATCGACTCGCCAATAATACAACAGCGTCTCTTGAAGCGTTTCACGTGTTGGTAGATCGGCGGTGATTTTGATCTGTTGCTGCCAATATAAGCGCTGCAAAATAGCTTGATTGGCCTTTGGAAAATTTAAGCTCATGAGTTGTTGACGTGAATACCAGGCCCATGGCTTTTTGATTTCATTCAGCAACGCATGCGGGACGGTGGCATGAAATAAATGTAATTTCACAATAACATCATCATATTCATGTTGAATAAAATCAAAAGCATGCCCGTCGTGTAAACCAATGCTAACTTCTTCAAAAATTTCACGACGACAAGCTTGCTCAGGACTTTCCCCCTGCTCGACTTTACCACCCGGAAACTCATATTTATTGCCCTGATGTTGTTTTGCTTCACGCCAACCCACCAGTACTTTGTCTTGATGCAATAAAATCGCAATGGCGACATCGATTTGCGGTTTAGACATAGTTCCCTGCTCTCTACTCTGTTCCAATTGATTTCCAAGTGTAAGCAAATTTATCTTTTTTATAAAATCCTAAAATTACCGTTGATAGGCCTATTCGATAATGATTATCATTTAAAACATTCAGAAATACACCACGGAGTCGACGGAATGAACGCACCATTTAGCCTTTTTACTCGTAGCAATGAAGCACACCACTCACTGCCAATGCTACATTCAAACAACCTTTTTGCTTTAGGACGTGAAATTCGCATTATGCATGCAGGTGAAGAATATCGACTACGTTTAACACGAAATAATCGCCTTATTTTGACCAAATAATTTCTGATAAAAATAATAATTATCAGCGCAATAAAAATAATCGTGGACACAAGCAGTAAGCCATTCGCTTACTGCTTTTTAAGTTTTGTACTTAGTTAAATTAAGTTTTATAGCTACTCAAACTTAATTTAAATCGCAACACTCATCTTCCTCTCACAACACTCTTTCGCTAAATTCCTTAGAGCAAATCGTGTTTTTAACGGATTGGAAAAGTGAGTTGTACCTTTAAGCCACCCAGTTCAGATGCATCCACATTTAAATGGCCTTGATGTAACTGTACAATTTTTTGGGCAATTGAAATACCTAAACCTGAACCTTGCGTCTTCGTTCCCAATACACGGTAAAATCGCTCGCCAATGCGTTGCAATTCTGCGACTGTCAGTCCCGCACCTTGATTTTCAATCGTCCAAACCGCCTGCTGTGCTGTTACCGTTAAATCAATCTTTACCTGTCCTTGCGTAGGACTATAGCGAATAGCGTTATCGACTAAATTGCGTAGACAGCTAAACATCAACTCTGGGTTCATAGCAAACTGTACAGACTGGGTCTGTAGCTTCAATTCGATCTGTTTTTCTTCAATAAAAGGCTGTAAAGCGTCAAAGACTTGTAAACTCAGCTGTTCTAAGTCTTCTTGTTTTTTATCTAATTGCTCCGATTGCGTCGGGTCGAGCCGTGCCAAAATCAGTAGATTTTCCAACACGCGCGTTCCTCGATTAACATCGTGCTGTATGCTCAATAAATCCTGCTGAATGTCGGGATATTTTCGTTTTAATACCTGAAGTCGCATTTGAATCGCAGACAGCGGTGAGCGTAATTCATGTGAAGCATCGGATGTAAAGCGTTGTTCCGCCTCTAAGGCTTGATCTAATCGACTTAATAAAAAATTCAGCTGTGTTTGGATCGGCTCTAATTCTTGTAATACAGGTTCAGGTAAGACAATGGCTTGTAAGTCATCTACATTTTTTTCAGCGATTTGTTTTGAAAAAAGCTGTAAAACTTTCAATTGACGTTTAATCAAAATATGCAGTAATAGCCATTGGATCAACCAGACAATCAACAGAATCCCTGCATAGCCTAGTACGCTTTGCAGCGTTTCCCTCAGCCGTGTTTTCATCGGTTGAACGATTTGTACGGTTAATCCATCGTCCTGAAGTGCATAGCTACGCCAAAGCGCGCCGTCTCTCCATTGATAATTTAGCCCCTGTTTTAAATTGGGCTGATGTTCAAATGCTGTGTGTTGTTCCGATGTGGTTAAGACTTGCGACCCTTGCATGAGTTGATATTGCATATCAAACTCTTCACTCAGTTCATCTATTTGTTCGTCTTGCTTCAGCGTTAGATCAGTAGCAGTAAGCATATCTGCCACTTCGTCCATCAGGGCATCGTGTACATTCATGATGTGATACAAACCAAATCCCAACATCAGACACAGAGAGATTGCTCCCGCCCAAATTGCACTGAGCAGTGAGGTTTTAATCAGTTGCGACTGTAAGGAAATGCTTTTTTTATCACTCATAGACTTAACTTTGTTGCGGAAGATTCATGCGATAACCCAAACCCCTTAAGGTTTTAATGTAATCACTGCCAATCTTCTTACGCAATTGGTAAATAAAAACTTCGATCGCATTACTTTCAACTTCATCGCCCCAAGCATAGAGTGATTCTTCGAGTTGGCTACGCGTCATAATATGCTCTGGATTCAACATCATCTTATGCAAAATTTGATATTCACGCGAAGTCAACGTAATCAATTCCGCATTTTTACGCAGCGTTTTGGCATGTACATCTAAACTTAAATCACCAAAAGTCAGACAATTATCACGCTGCTGATGATGCAAGCGTAATTGGGCACGTACCCTTGCTGACAACTCTTCTAAGCTAAACGGTTTCACCAAATAATCATGGGCTCCCAGATCTAAACCTTCAACACGATCTGCAATACTGTCCCGAGCAGTAATGAATAAAACTGGTGTAAACGGATGCAACTGTACGATACGTTTTAAAATTTCATCACCAGTTACTTTTGGTAAGCCACGATCTAAAAGTATGCAATCATATTGATGTTGTTCTAAAGCCAAAATAGCGTGATCGCCGCGATCAACCCAATCGACACTATAGCCATCCATTTCAAGCCATGTTTTTATACTGTCTGCTTGGGATGCATCATCTTCTGCCAATAAAATTCGCATCTTACCTACCCTATTTCTATGGTTCCGACTTCAGTGTATCGAACTTTTGCTCATATCTACTCAAATCATAAAAAAACCACAGCAAGCCGTGGTTTTTTATAGTGCAGCACTGTATTGAATGACAGGCTAAATTAAAATTTTACTTGATCGACATCCACTTCAACGCGTTTTGTTGGTTTGTAATCAATGTCGATTTCACCAATGAGCGTTACCGGTGTTTTAGCTGAAATTGCTTTGCCTTGCCAAAGTTCATCATCAATATCCACTGTAATGCTGCCTGTGCTATCGCGGAACTGATATTTTTCATCGCCCATCGATTTGACAACATAACCTTTCAATTGAACCTTACTGTCATCTTTTAAGCCTAAGGCATGTTTCACAGATGTGGTTTTCATCGGTGCAACTGCTGTTTGATTAACGGCTGTATTCGCGACTGCAACCGATGCCACACCTGCAAATGCTAAACCACATACCAATTGAGTGAATGTTTTCATCTTCGGTCTCTCTTACTTTGTCTATTTCGATAGCGCTATTTAAACAAAGCAAGATGAGTCGAATCTTAAGCTGCAAAGACGTTTTTATTTACTTTGATCGAACCATTAGTTGAGCGGCACGACACGCAGGACTTCTTCTAAAGTGGTTACCCCTGCAAGTACTTTACGCGCACCGGCAATTCGTAATGGCTCGACATGCTCTTTACGTGCCTGTGTACGTAATTGGGTTAAATCTGCATTGGCACCAATCAATTGTTTGGTTTCAATACTGAGCGGCATAAATTCATAAATCCCCACACGGCCTTTATAACCCGTTTGACGGCATTCATCACAGCCCACCGCCTCGTAGACAAAATCAGGCATTTGAATCGCATATTCAAAGGTCAGATGTTTCCACTCTTGTTCATTGATAAAAGTCTCACGCTTACAATGTGGACAGAGTTGACGAACTAGACGTTGTGCCAAAACCCCTAATATGGTCGCTGCGGTTAAAAAAGGCTGAATACCTAGGTCATGTAATCGCGTCAAACTCGATGGTGCATCATTGGTATGTAAAGTTGAAAGCACCAAATGACCTGTTAATGCAGCTTGGATCGCCATATTTGCCGTATCATGATCTCGTATCTCCCCGACCATGATAATGTCAGGGTCTTGACGCATTAAAGCCCGTACACCATCAGCAAAGCCCAGATCAATCCCTGTATTCACCTGCATTTGGTTAAAGCTTGGCTCTAACATCTCAATCGGGTCTTCAATGGTGCAGACATTCACTTCTTCAGTTGCTAATTGTTTGAGTGATGAATAAAGCGTGGTGGTCTTACCTGAACCTGTCGGACCAGTCACTAAAATAATACCGTGACTATGACTGGTTAAGGCCTTCCAATCATCCAACAGACGCCCTTCAAAACCGAGCTGTTGGAAGCTACGTACCAAGACTTCAGGGTCAAAAATACGCATAACCAACTTTTCACCAAAAGCTGTTGGCAACGTCGATAAACGTAGCTCTGTTTCTTGGCCTTTGGGTGTACGGGTTTTTAAACGTCCATCTTGCGGCTTACGCTTTTCCGCCACATTCATCCGACCTAAGATCTTAATTCGCGAGACCACGGCTGTCAGGGTATTTGCGGGCATGTTGTAGATGGTATATAATACCCCATCGATACGAAAACGCACCTTTCCTGTATCTTTACGCGGCTCGAGGTGAATATCACTTGCACCTTGTTCGAAGGCAAACTGTAAGACCCAATCGACAAGCTTCACAATATGCTGATCATTGGCATCTGGATTTTGTGTATCACCTAATTGTAATAGCGCTTCAACGCCTTTATTTTCACGGTCATAACTCGATGATTTTTGCGAATTACTGACCGCACGACTCACTTGGTAATATTCAACCAAATATCGCTGTAGTTGATCTGGACTGAGTAATACACGCTGAATCTTGCGTGGTAATACCGTTCTTTCTAAATTGGCAATCCATTCATTTTTATAAGGTTGATCCGTTGCAATCAACACATGCTCATTTTGTAATTCCACCGCTAAAATGCGATTTCGTACTGCAAATTCCTGCGACATAATGGCTGTCAGTGCAGGCACATCAGCTTTTAAAGGATCGATAATATAAAACGGTACACCTGACTTTTCTGCCAACCATTGACAGAGTCTATTAAGTGTTAAGGTAGACTGCGGATGACTCTGATCGACTAAATTAAAATTGGCAATCCATTGTAAAGGATGCCATTTCAACTGCTCACGCTGACGGTGCGTGGTTTGAATCAGCATTTTGTCGCGTTCAGTAATACGTCCATCTTTTTGTAATTGGTCTAAACACCAAGAAGTGTCAATTTCAAAATTAAAAGTCATTGTTCTATGTTCCCCAAACATAAAACTACTATAGCAAAAAATTCTAAAGGCACGCTTGAGTCATTTGAGTTTTGCACATAGGTTTTCTGAAAGCATACTATTTTTTTTATTAATGAAAACATTCATAAATTTAAGCTATAATAAATTTGCCTCTCAGGGCTTTATAACAACGATATAAGAAGATTTATGATGAAAATAAAAATATTAGCAATTTATACGATGACTATTCTTAGCTTAACTGCCTGCGGCGGTGGCGGTGGAAACTCAACCTCTAATAATGACTCCAGCGAAAATCCAACGATACCAAATGCTGCTTTCCAACAGTGGTCAACTTTTGAACTCGACAGTGAAAGTGATGTGCTGTCATACGAAAGTGATACTGCAACTATCGATAATGGTAAACTATATACTTCAGAAAGTAGCGATTCATTTATGGTCACAGCGAATGGCTTGTATGATGAAGGATCTCTACACAGTTCGTATGGCTATCTGAATGGCAATATATCCATTGCAAATAATGTGTGGACGCTAAGTCCTCATTCCTCTATTAATTCATCAGGTCTAAAAATTACAACAACAATGAAATCTTTCAATCTTGAAGGTGAAATCATTGCCTCTCAAGTTGATGCCTATAATTATTGGATCATAAAAAATAATATTACTGATTCAAGCAACTATATTTCTAACGATGCTCTCAAATACTTAACAGCTATTTCAAATATTAAGTTTCCCGCTGGTTCTCGCTGTTTACAATTAAATAAAGTATCAAATAGTGAACAGTATTTAGATTTAACAGATTCCTCAGATAGTGAAAGTCAAAGTTTTTTAGCTGACTGGTGGGCTGATCTTAGTACAGATATTACTGCGAAAAAATACATCATGAAAGATACTGTAGCCTATACCGTAGCTGATGATGAGAGTGAATATGGCGTAGCTCAATATAAAAATCGTTTCTATGACGCTTACCCATCTCCTAAAGGAGTGGAATACAATATGCAGGATTTAATTAAGATTATTGATAATTGGATAAATACTTCAACAAATCCTACTCAAAAAACTCAATTTTTAGAGTTTAAACAATTAGCTGAGAACTCTTGCAGCATGTATAACGATGTTGCTCTTAACGCAATCAAACAAAGTTTTGCAGCAAATAAATAATTTACACATTTAATAAAAAAGGAGCTGAAAGCTCCTTTTTTATTGAGATATTTCAACAATCAAAACATGTTGTTTACTGACCTGAAATTTCACATTCAATCCACCAAACAACATGCCGTACACACGTTCATCATCATGCTGATAGGCAGGACGTGGATCTAAACTCAATACCTGCTCAAGTTCAGCCCTTAATTGCGCGGTTAAATTGCCATTATTCAAAAATACCTGTTTTTGTTGCTCAGCGTGCTCTGACCAAATCACAGATTTTCTTTCTGGCTCATCCTGCGCATAACCACTTTGTGCACCCATCACTGCATCTGAATACTGAATATACGGTTTGATATCTAAAATTGGTGTTCCATCCAACAAATCACTACCGACCACATAGACTCGTACCGATTTTCCGACTTTTTTCACCCCTTTGAGCTGCACAACCGACAAGCCCATAGGTGACGGCCGGTACATACTTCGTGTCGCAAATACCCCGATTTTTTGATTACCACCTAAACGAGGTGGACGAACTTGCGGACGAAATTTTGTCGAATCTGCATTTTTATTTTCATGAAACTGCCAAATCAACCAAAGATGACTAAAATCATCAATCCCCTCAAAAGCCAATAAATCGTTATAAGGTTCTACCATTTCAATATAAGATTCGACTTGCACCAAATTTGGCTGACGTGGAATACCAAATTTTTCTCGGTAGGGAGATTTCATATACCCGATAATTGGCATTTTAAGCTCAGACATAATCACTTTTTCTGATAAGTTCAATTAAATATATTCAGTTTATCGAGAATGATTTTAGATTAGAATAGTAAGCTGTTCTAATTTGATAATTTTATTGAGACCTTTAATGGCTGCTTTTAACGTCGAAAAGATTACTCACGTCCACCATTGGAATGACACTTTATTCTCTTTTAAAACCACTCGCGATACAGCGTTACGTTTTAAAAACGGTCAATTTGTGATGATCGGCCTTGAAGTAAATGGTAAGCCTTTAATGCGTGCTTATTCTATTGCAAGCGCAAACTATGAAGAAGAATTAGAGTTTTTCTCTATTAAAGTTCCAGATGGTCCTTTAACGTCTATTTTACAAAAAGTAAAAGTTGGCGATGAAATTTTAGTGTCTAAAAAACCTACAGGCACTTTAGTTCTAGATGACTTAAACCCTGGTAAAAACTTATACCTACTTTCTTCTGGTACAGGTCTTGCACCGTTCCTTTCTGTGATTCGTGACCCTGAAACTTACGAACGTTTTGAAAAAATCATTGTTGTACATGGTACTCGTTTCATTTCGGAATTGGCTTATCAAGATTTAATCTTAGATGAAATTCCTAACCACGAATTCTTTGGTGAATTAGGCGCGAAAGAAAAATTGGTTTACTACCCTACTGTAACTCGTGAAGAATTCCATACTCAAGGCCGTGTAACTACTGCCATTGAATCTGGTCAACTTTTCGAAAAAATCGGTCTACCACGCTTCAACCCTGAAACTGACCGCGCAATGCTTTGCGGTTCACCTGCATTCCTAGACGACGTTGCTGCACTACTTGACCAGCACGGTTTGAAAGAATCTCCTAAGATGGGCGTTCTAGGCGACTACGTGATTGAACGTGCATTCGTTGAAAAATAATTAGCTGTAAATTAAAAAGCGCATGTCATCATGCGCTTTTTTTTATCTATATGCCACTCATGACTGATACAGCTATTTTTCTTCTTTTACCTTCAATTCATCAATAATTTTTGCTCTCCACTCTAAACCTTTCTCAGTAGCATCAGGTAATTCATTCGATAAATTAATTTCCACACTGTCATCTGGATATATATGTACAGCTAAATATTTTTTATCTTTTAAATTTTCATTCGTCAATGTGGGGACATTGGTTGCAATATGCTTTTTAGAGCTATTACCTTCTCCCCATTTAATATATTGAGCTCCTGTTATCACTGCTGATCTTTTCGTTCCACTACCTAGCCCTCCACCTAACTCCTCTCCATTTAATTCAACAATATAAGGAATATAACTTGCATCATAACCATAAGATGTTGTCGTCAACACATAAGTTTTTGTTGAATGAGTATTACACCCTATTAAACTCATTGCTGAAAGCATAATAAGCATTAAATTCTTTTTTAAAACTTTCATCATTATCCTTTAAAAAATATTGGGTTTTAATTTATTTAATTAAAAATAATAATCAAAGAAAATTAAAAATATTATCCATTAGAAACGAAGAACCAAAAGGAAACTCTATCCTATTTATCACCAGTAAACTGCCAATATATATTCGCATCCATTCCAAAATGCCCCGAATGGCATCTACTTATTCAGTCAGATACCAAATCGTTAATCCCCAAGGGTTATCTTTACTCTCAGGCATAACATCACCCTGTTTAAAATGACGTTTTTCCATGTTATTCGCAGGACTATACCATTCACCTGTTTTAAGGCAAATTTGACCTGCTTCGCATCTTAGTGTTTTTGTACTAGGATTACTTATATCCTTCTCGCAAGGTACAAATTCTCGGGCAAATTTAACCAAATCTTTTGGATAAATCATATGTGTTATTTCGCTATCATCTAAATCTAGCAAATAAACGTAAGCAGCAGCTTCTATAGCCCAATAGCCAAAATAACCTCCATTTTCCATTTTATGTAAGTCATACCATGGAGCACTTTCAAATGCGGGATACCATAATTTCAAATATTCCTGTATATCCTGAATACTCTCTTCTTTAGTATCTCTATAATTACTAAAAATTAATGGGCGATATGGATTATCAAAAAACCATTGATCTACATCATATCTATCCATCAACTCAAATGATAAAAAGTCCTCATACAGCGTATCTAATTGTTCTGTTTGCTCATGGTAAATTTTGTCTTGCATCGCTGCAATACGTGGTAATAGGTCTCTTCTGTGTAATAGATAACACAGTCCTATCAACTGCATACATCTTTCGTACTCATCTATAGCGGTAAAATAAAATGGCGCCCAATCATTATTTTTTCTGCAGCTCTAAATGCGATTGTATATTTTTCATAAGCAATTATTACATCTTCAAAAATTAATCTTAAATCTAAAATCTTATATCCTGACGTCAATAATAGCGAAAATAAATTATATGAGTACTCAGCATGAGTGCTCATTGCTAACTTCTTTTTTTCTTCAAGGTTATCGCCACTTCCCCCTACATTATTAAACCAATAATCAATATATTCTCTATAATGATCAGCAAACGTGATTAAATTATCCTCAGTTAAATAAAACTGTCTTTTCTTTTTATCAAAAACCATTCTGATTCCCAAAAATAATGCCCCGAAGGGCATGTTTTATTTATTCCTCACCATTAAAATACCAGTACACTTCACCCCAATCTGTTTCAGAAAATGTTGGTAACATTTCACCTCTTAACACATGAACACGTGAATCCTCTTGTGCAGGGGTTGTCCAATAGCCCGTTTTTAGGGATTTTTCGCCAGCTTTGACTTTTATTACAGTTAGATTCTCTTAGGTTACTTCAGATTGAGTATTATTTTTACGAGCCCATGCAACTATATCTTTAGGATAAAACAAATGTTTATGTAAAGAACTTTCATCCAAATCTAGTAAATAAACAAGAGCTGCTGCTTCAAAAGCCCAGTAACCAACATATGAATAATTATCTAAATTTAAATGACTATTGTACCAAAGTGTATTTTTATGCATTTGATACCAATCAGCCAAATATTCATCCAACAGTTCAATCGCATGATTTTTGTTATTTTTAATTATTACATTATCAATCACATCGCATAATATTGAAAAATTATAACTATATATCCCATCTCTTTCAGTATCTGGATGATTAGAATCCGTTAGTTTTAAAAACTTATTAATCACTTCATCTTCACTAAAAGTTCCTCCATCCTCGCCATTGATTAATTGTTTAATTGTAGATAATAAATTATTTTTATTTAGCAATACTGCTAAGCTAATTGTACTTAATGCAATAAAACCACCTTCACCACCAATAACAACTGGCTTTTTACTTGCTTTAAAAACTCCTAATGCTTCTGCTTGTTTTTCATAACCTTCTATTACTTTTTCAAATAATGGAGATATTTCTTCTATTGGCTTTCCTGCAGTATAATGAAGATATAATAAAGAATGATAGATCCATGTAATAGATTGCCATCTTGAAGCTTCTCCACAATTATATTGATCATCTTCAAATGCATCACTTTCTAAATATAAGGGTATTCCTTCTTCATTGTATTCTTTAGTCTTTAAATAATAATCTTCAGTTAAAAAAATCTGTCTTTTATATTTATCGAAATTCATATTAATCCTAAAATTAATGCCCCGAAGGGCATGTTTTATTTATTCCTCACCATTAAAATACCAGTACACTTCACCCCAATCTGTTTCAGAAAGTGTTGGTAAGATTTCACCTCTTAACACATGAACGCGTGAATCCACTTGTACTGGGGTTGTCCAATAGCCCGTTTTTGGGGATTTTTCGCCAGCTTTGACTTTTATTACAGTTAGATTCTCTTGGGTTACTTCAGATTGAGTATTATTTTTACGAGCCCATGCAACTATATCTTTAGGATAGAATAAATGCTTGTGTAGAGGAGTGTCATCCAAATCTAGTAAATAAACAAGAGCTGCTGCTTCAAAAGACCAATAACCACAATATTTTAGTTCTTCTGCAGGCTCTAGATGACTATTAAACCAAAGTGCATTTTTATTCATTTGATACCAATCAGCTAAGTATTCATCTAAATATTTAACAGCAGTTTCTTTATTATTTTTAACTAGCACATTATCAATCACATCACATAATTTTGAATAACCTAATGCAAATAAATTTCCTTCGTTAAATGTTGGATGTGAAGGATCATTAAGTTTAAAAAATTTATTAATAACCTCATCTTCACACGTATGACTTTCACCCTCACCATTGACTAATGAATGTATACGATCAAACAAATCATTTCGATTAAATAAAAAAGCCAGACCAAGTATATTTAACGTTTCATTTTGAGTTGGAATGACAGAAGGTTTTTTTGACTTATGGAAGATAGCTAAGGCTTCAGATTGTTTTTCAAAGCCTTCTATAACTTTTTCAAATAAGGGGATAACTTCCCCTATAGATTTTCCTGCTGTGTATACAAGGTAAAGTAGAAAAGAATAATCATGTGTTATTAAATTCCATCTTCTTTTTTCGCCGCAATTATACTCATCATCCTCAAATGCATCACTTTCTTTCCAAAAATCAACGTCTTCTATATAAAAATCATAGGCACTTTTATAATAGTCTTCAGTTAAAAAAATCTGTCTTTTATATTTATAGAAACTCATATTAATCCTTAATCCTAAAATTAATGCCACGAAGGGCATGTTTTATTTATTCTTCACCATCAAACTGCCAGTACATATCCCCACCCATTCCAAAATGCCCGAATGGCATCTACTTATTCAGTCAGATACCAAATCGTTAATCCCCAAGGGTTATCTTTAATCTCAGGCATAACATCACCCTGTCTAAAATGACGTTTTTCCATGTTATTCGCAGGACTATACCATTCACCTGTTTTAGGGCAAATTTGGCCTGCTTCGCATCTTAGAGTTTTTGTACTAGGATTACTTATATCCTTCTCAGAAGGTACAAATTCTCGGGCAAATTTAACCAAATCTTTTGGATAAATCATATGTGTTATTTCGCTATCATCTAAATCTAACAGATAAACGTAAGCAGCAGCTTCTATAGCCCAATAGCCAAAATAAAAACTTTCATCCAATTTATGAATATCATGCCATGGAGCACTTTCAAATGCGGGATACCATAATTTCAAATATTTCCGTATATCTTGAATACTCTCTTTTTTAGTATCTCTATATTTACTAAAAATTAATGGGCGATATGGATTATCAAAAAACCATTGATCTACATCATATCTATCCATCAACTCAAATGATAAAAAGTCCTCATACAGCGTATCTAATTGTTCTGTTTGCTCATGGTAAATTTTGTCCTGCATCGCTGCAATACGTGGTAATAAGTCTCTTCTATGTAATAGATAACACAGTCCTATCAACTGCATACATCTTTCGTACTCATCTATAGCTGTAAAGTAAAATGGTGCCCAATCATTATCATTTTCATACTCTCTTAAAGCAAAAGTATATGCTTCATATCTCTCAATTATTATTTCTAGAAAATACCTCATTTTAGAAATATCATGACCTGCTGTATATTCTAATGAAAAAAATTGATATGTTTCGCTTGCCAAGAATAGTGAAAGACGACTTTGATCTTCCAAAATACCACTATATTCTTGTTTTTTATTTTCAATTTTTTTAGAAATTTCAAAAAAATACCCATACAAACGATCATAAATATTTTCTGTTAAGAAAACTTGCCTAATCTTCTTATTAAATTCCATATTTATTCCAAAAAATAATGCCCCGAAGGGCATAAATCATTCTTCACCATCAAACTGCCAGTACACATCCCCCCAATCACTTTCAAAATCAGGGAATATATCACCTTGTTTAAAATATTGACGTGAGTTTTCTTTAGCAAAAGTATACCAATATCCTGCGTGAGGACATGGGCTACCGGCAATAACAATATCTATTCTTTCTGGTTCTTGAACTTCAACTTTCACTCGTTTTAATTCAGGCCAAGTGCTGTCTTCATCAAATCGTGCAATCCATTGCTTTGAACTTACGGCATCAAAACGTGGATTTGGATCATCTGACCACGCATCCAAAGTGGTCAGTTTTAAGTTATCACAACGTATCGGTTTAATTAGTTCATTTGCCATCACCAATAAATCAGGAACACCTGCTTCAACTGGATAAAGTGAAAGCTCTCCCAAACGTATCCATAAGCTGTATTTTGTTGAATCTTCTAGGTCTATAATTTTAGTAATTTCAATTCGTGGATCATCCAGTTTTTCACGAATTTGTTCTTCACTCAAGCCTAGTTTCTCTAGCCAGTAGGGAGAAAGTAAAAAGCACCATGTTGGGGTACGAATACCGCCACCTAAACCATCCCGATCTTCTGCAATAAACATATTTTCATGAGAAAACTCCATACCAGGATGATCAATATCGAGTCCATAAAAATAATCTGAAAATGTGCGTTCAACAGTTTCGAACTCAGGTGAAATATAAGCAAACTGTCCAGTATTACCTATTTCATAACCGCTATAAGCTTGTATTGGATTGAGTTGTCTTAAAATTTTTTCAACAAAAGTGTGCCAAACCATCTTATTGGTTTTATACCATTGATCGCCAAAAGTTAATTTAATACTAGAATAGCGCTCATTTGAGTCTCGAATATTACTTTCTAAAGCCCAACGTGCACTCTGTGTATCCGCCTCGGCTGATGTTGCACCTATAAAATATACAAAATATTTTTTAAAGATTTTATGCATTTCAACTAAAAGCTCATCTCGGCTTCTAATCCATTTATCAGCCTTTTTCCAAACCTCAGTGTCACTCCTAAACCTTAATTGAAAAGGTTTATCTATTATGGTTTTTTCAAATTCAATATAAATATCTAAAACTTTATTTAGTAGATCTTCAGCATTTTCTTGATGCATGTACAAAGTGATATAGGGGCAAATACCAAACTCTTTCTTTTCCTCTCCATAAATTATGGAAGTATCCTGAGGAATATCTCGAGCCAATTCAGCTATTTCTTGTTCATTTAAATAAAGTTGTACTGTACTCATAAAATATTCGTTAATTTATACTTCTATTTTTTAGAGATCCAAGATTATCAAGCCCCGAAGGCATAAATTACTCTTCACCATCAAACTGCCAATACACATCGCCCCAATCACTTTCAAAATCAGGAAAAACATCTCCCAAGTTAAAGTATTGACGTGAGTTCACTTTAGCAACTGTAAACCAATAACCCTGTTGAGGACATTTTTCCCCAGCTTTAATTGAAAATTTATTACTGAAGTTTTGAGCTTGAATTTGTGATAAAATTCAACCAAATCTTTAGGGTAATATAAGTATTCATGTAAGACAGTATCATTCTCTATCTCTAACAGAATAACAGCGCACGCTGCTTCAAAAGCCCAGTATCCATAATAGCCACCTTCTGATTTATGAGTATCATGCCAAGGCGCACCTGATAAATCTTTGTACCAATTCTTTAAAAACTTACGGACAAAAGCTAAAGAAATTTCATTATCTTGATTTGAAAAGGCTTCACATAATAATAAGTAAGGTTTTGGTACTAATACTGTTGAACAATCATATCTATTTTCATCTGAAAAAGATAAATACTCTTCAATTAGCCAATCTTGAGCAACATTTTCTCTCATTTCTCCGTCAATTAATTTCGCAACTCTAGGTAGTAAATCCTTTCGGTGGAGTAAATAACACAAACTGATTAACCAAATACATGGACAATAGCCATCAATAGTAAATAATTCAAAAACTGGTAAGTTTATATTTTTATGATAACTTCTTAATTTACTTCCATATTGCTCATAATAGTCAATAACTATTTCAAGTTGGCTTCTAATAAAAGGTAAACTATTGCCAGCTGTATATTCCAATAAAAGTAGATTTAAATAGTTCTCTGCTACGATAGCATAAGAGTATACCCATCTTTCTTCTAGTGAATCACCAACACCTGTAAGATTTACTTTAAAAGTTTCAATAGTGTTCAGAGTTTCCGCCTTTAATGTTTCATACATTTGAGGTGTAAGAAATTGTTGTCTTTTTATATTAACTAAATCCATTTTATGCCCAAAAACTGCCCCGAAGGGCATATTTTCACTTATTCTTCACCGTCAAACTGCCAATATACATCCCCCCAATCACTTTCAAAATCAGGGAAAATTTCCCCTTGTTTAAAGTATTTACGAGTGTTTTCCTTAGCTACAGTGAACCAATATCCCGATTGAGGACATTTTTCACCTGCTTGAATTGATACTTTTTGATATTTAGTTAGGAGGTCAATTTCAGCACTACTAGGTTTAAACGTACGATAGAACTCTATTAAGTCTTTTGGATAATAGAGGTATTCATGAAATTCTTTATCATTTTCTATTTCTAATAGAATAACAGCGCAAGCTGCTTCAAAATCCCAATATCCATAATATCTACCCTCTGATTTATGGCTATCATGCCATGGAGCTCCAGATAAATCTTTATACCATTTTTTCAAGAATTTGTTTAAATGCTTGACTGAAACTTTATTATCTTGGGTCACAAATGCATTGGATAACTCAAAATAAGGATTTGAAAAAAGGACATCTGAACAATCAAAACGGTTATCGTCATTAAAAGCCAAAAATTCCTCTACAATCCAATCTTTCCCTCCATTTTCTTGATCCTCTCCATCAACAAGGTTAGCTACCAACGGTAGTAAATCGGTTCTTTTTAATAAATAACAAAGGCTGATAATCCATATATATACACAATAGTCATCTAAAATTTCGATGTCAAAAATACTAAAATTATTATTTTTATAATAGGCTCTTTGTTTTATAGAGAGTTCCTTGAATAATTCAATTACTTTATCAAATTCTAAGCGTAAATACTCAATCGGTTTACCAGCAGTATAGTCCAAAATAAGCAAATCAAACTGATATCTAGACGCTATCGAATAAGAGTCTATCCATCCTGCTTCGATATCATCATCATCATTTGATTCACTTAAAAAACTTTCTATGGCGCTGACAAGCTCACTCCTTGTAGATTGATAGTAACTTTCATCTAAAAATTGTTGTCTACGATTAAACTTAAATTCCATCATAAATAAATTTCCAATTATTTATTATTAACAACGATACTAATGTCTTTATCAGTCCAAACCCTTGTAGCTTTATGAGTAGAATGTTCTTTTGATGAGTGCTGATAAAAACGGAGACTTTAACTTGGTAAACTACACATACTCATTAGGAGTTTACCATGAGCAAAAAACAAAAGATTTATACAGTGGAATTCAAAGCTGAAGCAATTAAAGCTATTGAATCAAATAAAGGAAATGTCTCTGAAACGGCTCGACAGCTTGGTATTTCAATGCAGACCCTTTCAAATTGGTACAACAAAGCAAAAGCTGGAACATTAGTAGGCACACAACAATATTCGCCTGATCTCGTTGCGCTACTCGAAGAAAATAAGAAACTCAAACAGCAACTCAAAACTACGGAAATGGAAAGAGAATTTCTAAAAAAAGCAGCAGCGTACTTTGCCAAGGACCATCAGTAAGGTACGATTACATGAAAGAGAACAAAAACACCTATCCAACAACGATGATGGCTAGACTGCTCAAAGTTTCAATTTCAAGTTTTTATGACTGGTTAAAACGAGGCATGAGCAAAAGAGTTGTTCAAAGAAATCAGCAGACGATCTTAGTCAAAATAGCTCATCAAGAAACTAAAGAAAGTTATGGTCATATTCGCTTAACGAGGTATTTACAGTCACAAGGCATCCCAATTAGCGAGTATGCAGTCCGTTGTATAAAAAGGCTAAATCAGCTGTATTGTAAGCGCCATAGGCGTTTTAAAAGAACGACGAACAGTGATCATAATCGAGCGATCTATGACAATTTACTCAAACAAGAGTTTTTAATGACCAAACCTAATCTTGCATGGTCAAGTGATATTACGTACATATGGACAGCTGAAGGTTGGTTGTACTTAGCTGCTTTAAAAGACCTTTATACTAGACAGGTCGTTGGTTATAAGCTTAAGTGAGCGAATGACAGCGCAACTAGTTTGCAATGCGCTGAGTATGGCAATTCGCAATCACAAACCATCACATGGGCTAATTGTGCACTCAGACAGAGGAAGCCAATATTGCAGTCATGAATATCGAAACATGCTTGAAAAATATGGATTTCAAGGTTCAATGAGCAAAAAAGGAGACTGTTACGATAATGCCCCGATTGAGAGCTTTTGAGGAATACTCAAAAACGAGTTGGTTCACCATCGCAACTACAAAACAAGGGGAGAAGCCAAAGCAGATATTACAAAATACATAGAGCTATTTTATAATCAGAAGAGAATCCAGAAAGGACTGAGTTTTAAGACACCAAATCAAATGGCAGAGGACTTTTACGAGTTGGCTGCCTAGAATCTCCCAAGTGGAAGTGTCCTGTTATTTCAGCACACATCAAACTCTTGAATCTAGATAGCCTAATTATTAAAAAGAAACTTATCGATAATTTAAAGATATATTTCAAAACTAAAAATTAATTTAATTTTTTATAGAGTTCCATCTTTCAACTTTAATAAATCATGATAAGTTTGTTTTTTTTGAACAATTGTCTTTAAGATAAAATCTGTCTTTCTTAATGACTCAGCATTGTTCAGATCAAGCATAATCGCCACTTCATTATACCATTCATCTTCAGGTGCATTATTTTCCCAACGATCCCCCCATCTGTCATCTCTACTAATTTGAATTGATGAATTCACATCGACTAAACCATCTTTATTTTCTTTTAAAATTCCTAAGTGAATTACTATTTCGATGGCATCATTAATAATTGTCAAAGGATAATATACCTCTCCATCTGGATTTCTTCTGAAATCAGAGTATTCATTTGCAGCAGACCAAGCTGTAATCTGCTCTTTTGGTATGTATGCTTCTAAAATATTCTTTAAACAAAGATACATACTACAATAATCGTCATATTCTCTATCCCACTGTAAAAATGGAAATTTTGGGTGATCCTTAAAAAAATTAACTATCTTTTCTATATTCGTCATTATTTAACCTTTTAATATTTCGCCCTTCAAAATATCTATATCCATTCTTCTAGCATCAAAATCTGGTGGAATAACACCAGTAAAATGACGACCTGCAAAACTAAAAGAATGTTTACCTACAGAAACTCCATATGGTGTCTTCGCTTCCATCCAAGCGATCATTGCTTTATAGGCTTGAGTTGCACCTTTGTGATAATCAACTGGACTTTTTATTTTAGTATCTGGTTTGCTATGACCTTCTAATTTTAGCATGGCAATACGCATGGAAAGTGCATATTGCTTACATAGTACTAGAGGCGGTGGAAAAGGGTGATTTGTCCAAACGCTACCTGCTTCAGTTGCAGTCACAATCATTCTATTTGCATTCTGCGCCTGTATACGACCACTATGCTGTTCGTTCTTACACTCCTTATTAGAACTATTACAAGATCTCTCAAGTTCCTTAGATTTCGCTTTACTTGCTGCCAATGCTTGATCTTTTTGCTCTTGAGTTATACCCGAACGACTATTATCGATATCCTCTTCAGCCAGATCAATTCTTTGATTGAGCATGCCTGTAATTGTTCCATCTCCTAATGGGGATGGAGTGAATATTCCAGTTAATATTACGCCTATAGGATTTGCTCTTGCTCCTACCTTAGCTGCAGTTCCTGCTCTTTCAGCAGCTTTTTCAGCAGTTGTCCCCCAACCACCAAAAATATCTGCTGCATCAGCCGCTATTGCCACGATTTTTTCTCCAATGCTTCATAGAATTTTTGACTATCTGAAGAATTTAAAGAGCTTTGTAAAACTCCAGCTAAGATATCAATTGCAAGAAATGGTGGAAATAATCTATTTATTAATAAACTGCGATTCCATGGATCATCATCTAAATTATTTTTATTCAAAATAAAACATAATTCTCCGTAAGCCGCTCTCCATTTGTCATAGTCAGCATGATTTTCCATTCCTACCAGATATTTTCGAATTTTTGTTTGGGCAGTAATCAGGAATTTTAGTCCACTATCTTCATTATTATTAAAATACTTTATCGCCAGTTCGCTATAAGTGTTTTTTAGCCGATTCCAGTTCCACAAGGCTAGACTTTCTTCACGATCTGCAGAAAATTCCTCAAGCTGTTCTTTAGTAAATTCGATAACCATTCTAAATCCTCTCCAATAACTTGAAATCACCAGATACTTCTTGATACCACCAACCATCAATAGGTTCTAACAGAATATCTAAATTTTTTTTATCTAATAGTCGATTTAATGATTTGATAACTGAAGGATCATAAAATCTGAACAATGCTAATTCGCCGGATGATAATTCTGCTTGTAAGAATGGCTGAAAATGTTTGATCAATTCTTGGTTCGATAGATTTGTTTTCAATATCGAAAACATTCCTAAATTTTCTTCTATAACAAGTTCATTAATAAATTTTTGATTATTTAGTTTATTTAAATTCAACAATAAAGGGGAAAATTCTAATGGTGTAGAATCATCAACAGTTCCATCGAATAAATTACCTATATATTTGATATTTCTATCATAGTTTAAAGTAAGCCAATGGCGCATATAAGTATAATTTTTAGCTGCATCAATCAACAGGAAGAAATTATATTTAGATTCTTCACCACTAATTTTCTTTGATAACTGTAATATGTCCATCCTATATTTCCCTATACACAAACGGTAAACCTTTTCGAGCGGCATCAATTAAACAGGGAATACATATTTTCGTAGAAATATTAGGAAGCTGGAAATTATGACGTGTACCTTTGACAAATTGTGCTTGAGCAGACCTAACCTCAACAAGCCCAGGACTATTAATATCAATAGAACCGTCAGTCTTTATTTTTATGTATCCCCCACCACAAGTCAGCATAATTTCTTTTTTGGCTGCAATCGTAATGGAATTCTCAGTACTCATGATCTTAAAATCCTTGAGAGATGCTAGATCAATTTGATCATTTTGCGCATGAACTTTAATTTCACCTTGAGCCGCTACAATATTTATACCTTTTTCTTGAGTATAAAAGCTTAATCCCTTCGCAGCATGAGCAGTAAACTCACCATTTGAATTTATATCTAACTGTTGACCCGATATAATTTTTATATTTTCTTTAGCAACATGAGTTTGGTTTTTTTGACTTACAGAAACAAAATCCTGAGGAGTACTAAGCAGAATATTAGGATGCTCAAACTTTTCTAGACTATTTTCTACTTGAGCAATCAAATCATTACTAATTTGATAGTTTTCATCTTGGAAAGCCTTACTTACTCGAGCATTTTTTTCTAAACTTTTGAGTTTTTCTATAGATTCATTTAATTGCGTTAACAACTCTTTTATATTTAATTGTATATCTTTGGCGTTTTCTTGACTCGCAGAACTAATCAATAATCCCTTACCAGCTCGAATAGCACCCCATTGGTCGGTTCTCAGTTCAAAGCCTTCCCCTCGTCCCTCACTTTCTGAGGTTTCTTTGGGATGACTGAGGTTCCCTAGGTTGAGCTGGGTAGCACCATGGGTACTTTGTAATTGTGTCGAAATTTGTCCTGTGGTGTCATCAAAGCACAGTTGTCCAAAGCCCTCACCTTGGACTTCCTTACTTTTAATCCCAGCCAGTTTTTTGGTGTCTGGCAGTTTACCTTTACTATCAAATTGGGTCGGACTGCGCTGTGCTTCATGTATGCGCCCCACCACAAATGGTCGGTCGATATTGCCGTCAAAGAAATCGATGACCACGATTTCATTAATACGTGGTAAGAAACGTGCACCATAGCCTTCGCCTGCCCATGGGGTAAGCACATCTACCCATGCAGAATCCGTATCATTGTCATTACTGCCTGCACCGCCATCATGGCTGTGGTCATCTCCACGGGTAAATAAGAAACGAACTTTGATTCGTCCCCATTCATCGACATGTATTTCTTCACCACTTGGCCCGACAACTTTAGCCCGTTGCGGATGGGTGCTTGGACGGTGTTCGAGTGGGTTATATTCAGGAACCGTCGCAATATTGCGGCGTTGTAATGTGAGCTGATTGGCCTGACGCTCGGCCTGTTCATGGATGGGTTTAATGTTCCACTGACTTTGTTCAATCAGTTGATTGACTTGTTCAGAGAGGTCTTTAGGTAAGTTATTTTGGTTATAGAATTTTTTTTCTGTGATTAAAAATTGTTTGTCTGCACCACTGTGTTGATCGATTTCTGGGTGTTCATTCAATTCAAACCAATAACCCACTTGGGTATCACGCACGGTCGATTGTGCATTGAATTTTTTCGATTGTAGCTCGTGATAGCGCGTTAGGTTTTGATTCAATTTTTCAATCTGGCTGTTAGATGAAGCCGTAGCTTGGTCTTCGCCTTTTAAGTCTTGCATCCATGCAGGGCTGACATGCCATGCTTGCTCTAGACTTAAGCTGGCATTGTCTTGGCTTTGGCTATGCTGATGTTTGCTTTGAACTGAACCTGCGCCTTCTTCTTGGCTCAGTCCATCGGCTTGCCAGCGCTGCACATGGACCGCAGTCGGTTGAATGCTACGTTCACCGATCAAGCTGGTGATGCTGTCTTGTTTTTCTGTGGCACTAGAGCGATGAAAGCGGATACTACGACGGCTGAGTGCTTGATATTGGCTATTGTCATCAATCAGGCGGAGTTTTTGTTTTTCAATTGGCGCTGAGGAATGCGGCACTTTCAACTGTGCTTCATCGATGAGCCAGTTAATGCCTTCACTGCGCCAAAGTCGCGTTAAAAAGTCATAATCGCTTTCATTCGACTGCATGATGAAAGGTCGAACGTCATAGTTTTGGCTTAAACCGCTTAAATCAAGCATTAGACTGGCAGCAAAGAGCGGACTTTTGCTTTGCCATTCTTTGAAGATTGTTTCACTAACATCGCGAACAGATTTGTTCATAAACACACGGCTGTTGCGGCGTTTATGCCACAGTGAAGTTGCATCTTCTAAAGTGAGTTTATATAGGGTGAGTGAACCGTCACTCTGCCCTTGAGCCGCCTCTGTAATAATACCCGTAGTACGGAAGAGTTCGCCCTGATCAGTCACTTGATCAACGGCAACTTGTGCGCCAATAAATTGTTTTAGTGGAATAAGTGCATTAGTAGATAGGCAAATCAAAGTCGCTTGCACGCCTTGGTTTAAGACATGCTCCCCATCAATACGTTGAATAAAAAGCTCATCATTCAACGCAGGGTTGGAAAATTGCACATGAATGGCACGTTTTTGGGCGGATAGACCCAATTGTTCTAATACAGCAAATATTTTGCCTAACATAATAAAAATTCTAAATTGTAATCATGGAAATAATTTTGCTGCTAGTTTAGTCAAATTCATCAATAAACTTAATGCTTAAAACCATAGAAGATGTTTCGTTATGTAAAATCCACGATTCAAAAATTCACTTAAAACTAAAAAGCTGAGAACCCACTCACTAAATACTTCTTGCATATAAAATATTCACCAAATGGTCTTAGACCATGCACTTACATCCAACAAGCAACGTCATTCACACAAGTGTAAAAATAGTTTATCGTCTAATTAGCACCGAGCTTAATGATTAATTTTTTAATATTATCTTTAAAAATAGTAGATTAATTTAAACTCAAGTCAGATTAAAAAACACACAACCCTTTCTTTCCTGTCTTGTAATTCACCTAAGATCCCCTATAATTCAAAAAAACAGACAAGTCTGTCTATTTTGCTGCAAAAACCGAATGAATTTAGCATTCAGAGGGTAAAAATATAAATGAGAGAAAACGTATAAAACGTTCGAAAATCAAATCATTGACTTAAGCTAACAAAGTGAATGATTTGAACGCACAATTGTCAGCAAAGCGCGATTACCCCAAATAATCGCGCTTTTTATTTTCTTAGAATCTTAAGTCATGTGAAAAAAATTGATGGTTAATCAATACAAATAAGTCGTCGCTAGATTTAAAACCTAGATGCCTACAAACAAATTTTTAAGCAGCCAATTCCAAACGAATTAAGGTTTCAACTCGCTTCCAATACTCTGCTAAATGCACTTGGTTGGGGTCAATTTGGGCTTGGATGGTCATGCCATCCAAAATGCTACTCAGAAATGCAGCGAGTTGTTCAGTTTGCTGAATGCCCAGATTTTGCAAAGCAGTACTTAGTTTTGATTTGAGCCAGTCTTTATAATCGATCGCAGGTTGTAATGACGAAGGATAAACTTTAGATATTTCTTCTACTGCTTTTTGAAACATACAACCATTGAAATCTGCAGTATGAAACCAAGCATCGTACCAAGCAAAAATGGTTTTAATATGCGAAAGATGGTCTTCTGGATCACATTCTGCAATAGCAGCTTCAAGTGATTCCTGTAAATTAAGATTTCGAATCACGAGACATTCTTCAATTAATTTGGCTTTAGAGGGGAAATATTTATAAAACGTCATTTTAGCAACGCCTGATTCCCCAATAATTCGATCTATACCAATCGAGTTATAGCTATAAGAATTGAAGAGTTGGAGCGCAACGTTAATGATGTCTTGCTTTTTCGACATTTAATTTACCTGATGCACCAATGGGGCCTAAACATAAAGCTTTCAAGGTAGAAAACCTAATTTTTAAACATGATTTTCGCGCGCTATTGTAAAGCATAACTTAATTGGAGTCTGTAGATAAAACCTCAGCACCCTATTAAATACAGTCTGATTTCAGATGATTTATCGAATTAGCAGTCAGGAAAATTTCGTATAAAACTGACTGCTATTTTAATTTCAACTAGCGATTTAACGACTATTCATCTGCGTTAAAAACATGGATAAAATGAATGCCATTAACGGTGGATTTAAGAGTAAGTATTTTAAGAGCAAGGGGTACTCAGAATATCTTTTTGCTTACGCTCTTGCAGTGCTTTTCGAATCACCTGATAACCACCCGTTAAACCTAAGATCGCCATGATTGCGGCCACGATCAAATCTGGCCATAGACTGCCTGTACCAAACACCCCGACTGCAGCCAAGATCACTGCGACATTACCAATCGCATCATTACGGCTACATAGCCAAACGGATTGCATATTGGAGTCACCTTCTCGGAAGGCATATAAAACATATGCACAAATGACATTAGCAACTAGAGCCAAAATACCAATCAGCCCCATGGTGATCGGTTCAGGAGCGATCCCATTGGCATAGGCATAGAGCACTTTGGCAATGACCACGATCCCAAACGCTGCCATAACAAAACCTTTCACCAAGGCAACCGTTGCACGCCAATATAAACTGGCGCCAAGTACGGCTAATGAAACCCCATAATTTACGGCATCACCAAAGAAATCTAACGAGTCCGCCCAAAGCGCAGAAGAATGTGCATAAGCCCCACCAATCAGCTCTACCAAAAACATTATGGCGTTAATGATTAGGGCAATCCAAAGTGCAATACGAAATTTACTGTTGGGTTTGCTTGGTGCTGGCTCATGACTACATGTACATGCCATAAATATGCTCCAATTTAAAAATCAATGGATTTGTATTATTCTTATTCAAAACTATGGACTCACTCCAAGGTCAAGCATGAACGTACAAAAACATTATTTGATTAAAGAATTGTCCACCAAAGCTGGGGTAAGCGTTGACAGTATTCGCTTTTATGAAAAGAAAAAACTGCTGAAACCTAGCTTCCGCGCAGACAACAATTATCGCTATTATGATGAAGAAATGTACAAACGTTTGGTTTTTATTAAGCGCTGTCGAAACCTCGATATTTCTCTCACCGAGATTCAAACCCTGCTTGAACTTGAGCAATCCCCTACGCAAAGCTGTCATGCTGTGAATGAATTAATTGATAATCACATTCGTCAAGTTTCTGAAAAAATTAAAGAATTAGAAAATTTTAAAATACAGTTAAGTAAGCTCCGTGCTAGTTGTAATGAAACCAGTCAAATTAATGATTGCCAAATTTTAAAACATTTGGAAAACGAAATATCTTGAAAACCCAACTAAAATACTTGGTTGAATCCTTTTTTTAGATCACTACAATAAAGCCATAAATTTTTTATGCCTTTATTGACATGACGATTCAACACGTAACCGAACTCCTCTCACCTGCTGGCTCATTAAAAAATATGCGCTACGCTTTTGCTTATGGCGCAGATGCCGTGTATGCAGGTCAGCCGCGATATAGCTTACGTGTGCGCAATAATGCTTTCGACCATGACAATTTAAAAATTGGCATTGAAGAAGCTCATGCCTTAGGTAAAAAGTTTTATGTGGTGGTGAATATCCAACCGCATAACTCAAAACTGAAAAATTTCATCCGTGACCTTGAGCCTGTGGTTGCCATGGATCCTGATGCGCTAATCATGTCTGACCCCGGTCTGATCATGATGGTGCGTGAACATTTTCCAGAAGTGTCCATTCATTTGTCTGTCCAAGCCAATGCGGTGAACTGGGCAACGGTTAAATTTTGGAAAAATATGGGACTGACACGTGTCATTCTGTCACGTGAATTATCAATCGAAGAAATTGAAGAAATTAAACACAATGTACCTGATATGGAAATTGAAGTTTTCGTACATGGTGCATTATGTATGGCTTACTCCGGTCGTTGCTTACTTTCTGGCTATATGAATAAACGTGATGCAAACCAAGGTGCATGTACCAATGCATGCCGATGGGATTATAAAATTCACGATGCAGTTGAAGATGAAACTGGTGATGTTATTCCAGTCACACAAATTAAAGAATCATCATGCTGCAATAATAAAAATGCCGATGAGCAACACGCCCTAGAACAACACCAATTCGGCGAGCCGGTTTTATTACAACGCAATGAAGAAGACATGTTTGCTGCCGAAGAAGATGAACATGGCACTTATTTCATGAACTCGAAAGACTTGCGTGCTGTACAGCATGTTGACCGTTTAACCAAAATGGGCATTCATTCTTTAAAAATTGAAGGCCGTACCAAGTCTTATTTCTACTGTGCGCGTACCGCTCAAATTTATCGTAAAGCCATCGATGATGCCCTTTCTGGTAAACCATTTGACCCTGCTCTCATGTCTCAGCTTGAAGGTCTTGCGAACCGTGGTTATACCGAAGGTTTTCTACGCCGCCATGTACATAGTGAATATCAAAACTATGAAACCGGCTCTTCACGTTTTGATCATCAACAGTTTGTAGGTGAAGTCTTAGAACGCAATGGTGACTCTCTTAAAATCGAAGTGAAAAACCGTTTTGTTGTAGGTGATTCTTTAGAACTGATGACCACTTCAGGCAACATCACCTTCGTTTTAACTGAAATGAAAGATAAAAAAGGTAATCTAATTGACGATGCCAAAGGTTCAGGTCATATCGTGGATATTCCTGTACCTGCCGATGTGGATATGCGATACGCCTTACTGATTCGTAACTTACCCAATTCGACAGTGGATATTTCGGCTTCAACTTTAGCTTATCAGGCTTGAGTTTACTTTATGGCTTTGTTGATTACAGATAAATGCATCAATTGTGACATGTGTCTACCTGAATGTCCCAATAATGCCATTTATGAAGGCTCAAAGATTTATGAAATCGATGTCGCACGTTGTACTGAATGTGTCGGTTTCTATGAGCACCAAACTTGTGTTTCAGTTTGTCCGATTGAGTGCATTGTGCCTCATCCTGAACATGTGGAGACAGATGAGCAGTTAATGGAGAAGTTTAAAGGCTTGAATTTATTTAAATCTTAAATTCGTGATGTGATTGGTATATTAATTGCTTACTCCGCTTTATATTTTATAGAGAAACAACCTTGGGGAAAGTATAAAAATAAGGTTGTAAAACAAAAATAGCTGGGCAACGAATAGGATTCAAAATGTGTGGGGACATTTTTGAATCCTAATTTTGCAGACAAAAAAAGGAACTCCGGTGTTAGCGTCCAAAGTTCCTATAAAACGAGAATATTAAGAAAAATAATATTCTAATGACAACATTCAGCGCGGCCAGCGTGTTTCTCGAAACACACTGGCCTTTCTTTTATTGACCCGAACGGATGATGTAATCAAAAGCAGACAATGATGCTTTCGCGCCTTCACCTGTTGCAATGATGATTTGTTTGTAAGGTACTGTTGTACAGTCACCTGCGGCAAATACACCTTTCACA
>NZ_VPCB01000023.1:0-41139 GCF_013418435.1 Acinetobacter sp. YH12142
TGTTCAAATGGCGATTCAGCGTTTAATTGGTTTTGGGAAAAAAGAAGAGTTTAAGGAAATTTTGGCAATTTTAAGAAAGCAGAATCCTGATAGGATAAGGGTTCTGTGAAATTTGTCGTGTACAGAGTATAATAATAATAATCGAGCATGAGTCTCATACGGATGCTCGGGTCGAAAGGGAATCCCCAGGCGAGTAACCTGTTTGCGGTGATCCATTAGCTGCAGGAGCAGAATAGCATACATCTGGAAGCAAAGCCAGGAAAGCGGCCTATGGAGCTGTGCGGCAGCGCTCAGTAGGCAATTTTTCAAAATATTGTTAAGCCTTTTCTGAGCATGGTATTTTTCATGGTATTACCAATTAGCAGGAAAATAAGCCATTGAATATAAAAGATAAAAATGTCTTGTTTACAATAGAGTGGGATATGTGGAGTCGATTAGTCCAATTTCTCGGTCAAAGCCCAAGGCCTTTTCGGCATTAACCAAGAGTCTGCTTAAGCACAATTTTCTGGTGGGTAATCATAACTTTTGCCTCATTTGTGATGGATTGATCTATCTTGATTCTACTGAATCGGATCATCGGATTGCCAAAGCCGTAGGTGGGCAAGGTGTTCTAGAGAATGGTCTGCTGGTTCATCCCATCTGTAATAGGATGAAATCAGATCTGAGCCTGGAAGAGATTAGAGCGGATTTGTTTGGTGAATTACTGTATTAATCAACAGAGCGATGAGCTCATTTTTGCAGAAGTATCAATGATTAATCACATGATTTAACTTTTGATACATTCAGCCAATATGGTTATTTTTAATTCAGTCCAGAATCACAACCAGAAACTAGCTGTAGTTTCTGAATGACCGTCAAGGTCCTTAGTTTCGCCCATAGATTCCCTCTGTGGGCTTTTTTTGATCAAAAATTGTATAGATGCTCTAAAATAAACCTTTTAGCATTTCATAAGCAATTAGGATTAAGGCTGAGACCATCAGCACAACAAAAATGAGTTCCACTCTAGTTAACAACTTAGTTCCATTTACTTTTCACTTAATTTATATAGCAGTTAACTCGTAGCATAAATGAAATAACATGACATGGAAAATAATCAAAAAGACAGAATTTGGATTTTGATCAGATCTGCATGTTTACATGCTTCTACAGCAGCTTTGAATGTTTCACTTAACCTTTAAACTTTTCTTAAAACTAAATATATTTACATATACATTCTAAAATTTGATAGAATTTATTAAAACTTTAGATTCTAAGTGTAAATAATGAGAAGCGCTAATATTCGACGTGATGGCTACTTAAAATTTCTGAATACATGGCAAGACCGTGATGTCATTAAAGTACTTTCAGGTGTGCGTCGCTCTGGAAAATCCACCTTATTGGCGATGTTTCAACAAGACCTAAAAGCACAGGGCGTACAAGCCGAAAACATCATTGCCATCAACTTCGAATTTATGGAATTTGAAGAACTCACCGATTACCGTAAACTACATGATTATGTATTATCCAAAGTTGATAAAAGTAAAAAAAACTATGTTTTTTTAGATGAAATTCAACATGTTACAAATTTTGAGAAAGTAGTCGACTCTTTATATGTTCGGGATTATATCGATTTATATATTACAGGCTCAAATGCATTCTTTCTAAGTGGAGAACTTGCGACTTTACTTACAGGACGCTATATAGAGCAACATGTTTTACCCCTTTCATTCCAAGAATTTAAACAGTGGCATATTGAAAATAATCCGATCATCCAACAATTATCAAATCGTGATTTGTATGCCATGTATACGCGCAGTAGTTTCCCTTATACGCTTGCCATGACTAGCCAGCAGGAAACTTATGATTACTTGCAAGCGGTCTATGCCAGTGTAATGTTTAAAGATGTTATTCCACGTTTGAATACTGCCGATATTAACTCTCTCGAGCGTGTCACAAGATATTTGGCAAGCGTGACAGGCTCAGCTATTTCCATCAATAAAATTAAAAATACCTTTGTTTCAAGTGGGGTTAAAATTTCATTTGAAACAGTAAAACGCTATATTCAGGGCTTACAGGACAGTTTGTTATTTTATAGTGCCGCACAATTTAAAGTACGCGGGCGTGAGTTATTACAATCCTCTGAAAAATACTATTTAGTTGATGTCGGATTGCGCCGGATTATGTTGCCTGATGCTAATGCTGATCAAGGTCATATCTTAGAAAATGTGATTTATCTTGAGCTTGTCAGACGAGGTTATACGGTCTATGTAGGGCGGGTTGATGAATATGAAATTGATTTTGTTGCTGTCGATACTTTACAGAATTTAACTTATTATCAGGTGGCATTAGAAACGCTCAATGAGGAGACACTCAGCCGAGAGTTACGTCCATTACAGAAAATTTCTGATTCGTATCCCAAGTATTTGCTTACATTAGACACGATAGGGACTGAAGCGAATTATAATGGTATTGTAAAAATGAGTGCTCTCGATTGGTTGCTATCTGAAAATAAGTAAAGTTGAGGGTAGACATGGATACTATTATTTATTAATTAAAACTCAAAGACTTTTCAGCATTAACCAAGAGTGTGATCAAGCATAATTTCTGCTCCAATTGTGATGGATCGATTTACCTCGACTCGATTGAGTCAGACTATCATGATTGAGCCAGAGTCGCTTACTGAAAGTAGCGAGAATTGCGCTGGAGTTTCTGAAGGATATTAATTCCTTAGTTTGCCCATTCATCCATCTGGGCATTTTTTTTTTGATTAAAATACAATGCGGTTCTTGCTAAAAAATGACGGCACCCACCATAAAACACAATATTCCAAAAATAATCCAAGGCCATATCTTTGCCTTCGGTTGTTCTAAATTCTGAGGATTATATTCCGTGTGTTCTAGCGATGTCGGTTGTGGAACACGGGTCTTTTTAGAGTAAGGTTGGTGTTTAGAGTAAGATAGTCCCGTACCTGGAATGCCGACACTGGTTCGCGTACCTTTTTTCCCAATATTTAGAGAAGCACCAGGTTTGCCAATGCTGGCACTGCTGATGCCTTTATGGGTCAGATTAATTTTAAAACCCGGGAATAATTTAATACTTTTACGAAATCTAAAACCCATATTTCTCTCATTCTAAAACTTAGCTCAATTCACGCGCTATACCAGGATCCATGATCTGCTAGAGATCGTACTTTGACGGCTATCATCAGGATACTAGTATATTTTTTATCTGATGATTGCAATACTACCTTTAAATACCGTCAAAAATATTTACTGTATATTTGCTGTAGGGTAATCTTAAAGCTGCTATTTATTGACTGATTGGTATATGACGACAGATAAGCATGAAGTGCTTCTTCGAATGCGAGCCATCGAGTTGCTTGCTTACTGGGAAGGTCGTTTGGTTACCAATCGTTTGATGAGCTGGTTTGGGCTCAGTCGACAGCAGGCTTCTGCGGATATCAAGCGTTACAATACGCTGTATAACCCCGATGCCTTGATTCATGACCCCTCCGTCAAGGGTTATGTGCCTAAGGCCAGCTTCCAGCCTGTACTGACTACAGCGCATATCAATGAATATCTCAATATGCTCTCGGGCTTGGTCAGTGAATCGCATGCCCTTATTGCGATGCCAGAACCGAATCTTACAGCAGTTCAATTACCTGATCGCAGTGTACGTCCTGAAGTGATTCGGGAAGTTTTGCGTGCCTGCCGCAACCAAAGTACTTTAAAAATGATTTATGCCTCGATGCAGAATCCGCAGTGGCATGAACGCATCATTTCCCCACACACCCTGGTGTATACCGGTTTTCGCTGGCATGTCCGTGCCTATTGCCATCAGAGCAAGCAGTTTAAGGACTTTTTACTCTCCAGAATTGATCGCACACCTGTTGTGATGGCGATTGAGTCAGTAGACCCTGCTCAGGATCAGCAATGGCATGAAGAAATTGTACTGACGCTGATCCCGAATCCAAAATTGAATGCAGCTCAAAAAGCGCTGGTCGAAAAAGACTTCGGCATGCCTGATGGCAGATTACAGATTCCGGTGAAAAAAGCCTTGGCTCACTATACTTTGCAGCGATATCAGGCCGCGATCACGCTGGCTGAGGCGGATGATGCCTTGAAATATCCCTTGGTACTACAACGCTCAGATATCGAAAAGCTGTCATCTTACCTGTTTGATCAAGCTTCATAGGAGATTGGCTATGTTAGAACAATTTCATTATGACAGTGACCTAATTGGTGGCTCACTGATGGTACGTGAAAGCCGGCTGATCGCGGATCTGTTATTACGAGAGGCGACTCCAGAACAATGGCATCAGGCCATTCAGATTGACAATATTCTGCAAAAAAGAACTGCGGCTTCGGCGCAACGCAATGCCACCGCTATTCGTAAGCGTCTGGAGCGCTTGGAGCCTGATTTCTGGAAAGCACTACGTGATGGGGATGATGAGCTGGCGACCCAGGTGGCTTTTTGTGGCGCATTGGAACGCAACCTGTTGCTGCTTGAGTTTATGGAAACGGTGATGAGAGAGGCCTATATCTCTCAGGCTCAATACCTGGACAGTTATATCTGGTCAGATTTTTTGGATGAACGCTCACAACGTGATCCGGATATCTTTGATTGGAAAGAGTCCAGCAAGAAAAAAATGGGGCAGGTGGTGTTTCGCATGCTGGCAGAAGCCGGTTACTTAAAAAGTACCCGTAAGCTGGAGTTGCAGCGCGTGATCGTCAGAGCAGAGCTGCGTAGCCTGTTGGAAGAACATTATAAACAACGCATTAAAAGATCTATGGAAGTGTCGCTATGGACGCGGTAGTTGTAGAGGGGCAGCAATGAGTCAAACAATACATGAGCGTCTGAACCAGATTCCAGAGCGAATTCTTTCCACTGAGTTTCTCACTGGACAAGGATTGGGCAATGAAATTGGCTTCTGGATTTTTGATTATGCGCCTGAAGATGAGTTGAAAGTGCGCGAATATTTGCATTTTCTCGAAGGGATGCTGGAGAAAAAACACAGTCAGCTGAAGGTGGTGAATATCAACCTGCTGCAAGCCGTGGTGGATTATCTGGCTGAGCGTAACTTCATCGATAAAGCCATTCAAATGCAAAAAGCCAAAGGCGATGAAGCGCTGCTCAAAGCCTTAAAGGGCCCACTGCATATGGATAAGTTCGCGCCGTATCTGGTGAGTAAATATGCCACCAATGCGCAAGATATTGTGTTGATGACTGGGGTAGGGTCGGTTTGGCCACTGTTACGTGCCCATCACTTATTGAACAGTTTGCATTCGTTACTGGGGCATAAGCCAGTGGTGCTGTTTTACCCAGGTTATTACGACGGTCAAGCGATGAGTTTATTTGGAAAAATTCCAAGCAATAATTACTACAGAGCATTCAGATTAGTGCCTTAAACACGGCAAATAGAAATAAAAATTCGGGGGAATGGATTGAGATGAACATTAAAGAGCTTTTTTACAAGCCATTAGATCGTGCGATTAACGGGGTCGTAAAAGCAGACCAGAATGACAATACTACGGTTTATCAGGAACTCGATGAGTATGTGGTCACCAATGAACTGGAAAAGCATTTTCGGGACTTTTTCCAGTCTTATGGCACAGACCTGAGCGATCCTTCGATTGCCAACCGTGTCGGCGTATGGATTTCGGGCTTCTTTGGTTCAGGTAAATCACATTTCCTGAAAACCTTGTCGTATATTCTGGCCAATAAAGTGGCACGTGATGCGGAAGGTAACGAGCGTAGCGCCGCAGAATTCTTTGATGAAAGCAAAATTCGTGATGCGTTTATCCGTGCGGATATTGGCAAGGCCGTCAGCCATCATGCCGATGTCATCCTGTTTAACATCGACAGTAAAGCCAGCTCCAATGATGATGGCAATCCGATCCTGAATGTGTTTTTACGTGTGTTTAACGAGTATCAGGGGTTTAGCGCGGATCATCCACATATTGCCCATATGGAACGTCACCTGAGCCAGAAAGGTGTCTACGAACGCTTTAAACAGGCGTTTGAGGAATCCAGTGGCATGTCCTGGCTAGAGGAGCGTGACGGTTATCAGTTCTATCAGGATGATGTCGAAACTGCGATTTCTCAGGCACTGAATCTATCAGCAGAAGCAGCGCATAAATGGTTTGAGGATTCTGAGCAGACCTTTAGTGTTTCGGTCGAAAACTTCTGTCAGTGGGTGAAAGAATACCTGGACAGCAAAGGACCCCAGCAACGCATGTTGTTCTTGGTTGATGAAGTGGGGCAGTTTATTGGCAGCGATACCCGCTTGATGCTGACACTGCAAACCATTACTGAAAACCTGGGTACGATCTGTAAAGGCCGCGCTTGGATTATCGTCACCTCACAGGCAGACATCGATGCTGTTTTAGGTGAGATGTCTTCTTCCAAAGCCAATGACTTCTCCAAGATTGCTGGACGTTTTAAAACCCGGTTATCACTGTCCAGTTCCAATACCGATGAAGTCATCCAGAAACGTTTATTACGTAAAACCCCAGAAGCTGAAGCATTGCTCAGATCGGTGTTTGAGCAAAAGGGCGATATCTTAAAAAACCAGATCACCTTTGACCGTTCAGGCCCAACACTCAAGAATTATGAGGGTCCAGACAGCTTTATCAATAACTATCCTTTTGCGCCGTACCATTTCCAGCTGGTGCAGAAAGTTTTTGAAGAAATCCGTAAGGTCGGTGCGACCGGTGCACACCTGGCCTATGGTGAGCGATCCATGCTGGATGCCTTCCAGATGGCCGCGAATGCGATTGCCACAGATGAAGTCGGTGCCCTGGTTCCTTTCCACCGTTTCTATACTTCAGTGGAAGGATTTCTGGATACAGCAGTGAAGCGTACCATCGACCAGGCAGGGCAGAATAAGACCCTGGATGGTTTTGATGTGCAGATGCTGCGTACCCTGTTCATGATCCGCTATGTCGATATCATCAAAGGTACCTTGGATAACCTGGTGACTTTGTCGATTGAGAAAATTGATGAAGACAAGCTGGCATTGCGCAAGCGGATTGAAGAAAGCCTGCAGCGTCTGGAAAAAGAGAGCCTGATCACTAGGAATGGTGATGAGTTCCTGTTCCTGACCAATGAAGAACGCGATATCACCCGTAAAATTAAAGCCACTGACTTAGCGGCTTCAGAAGAAAATAAAGAGTTAGCCAATCTGATCTTTAAAGATTTATTGCGGGATCAGAACAAATACCGCCATCAAGCCAACAAGATGGACTATCAGATTGGTCGTTTTCTGGATGGTCATAGCTTGGATGGCAAGTATGAGAGCGATTTGAAAGTTGAAATCATTTCTCCACTGGATACGGAATATAACCTCTACACAGAAGCTTTCTGTATTGGTAAGAGCGCCGAGGCCGAAGGGCAGATACTGTTTAAACTGGCAGACGATAAACAGTTCTTTAATGAACTGCGCACCTGGCTGAAAACCAATAAATTTATTCGGTTAAATGATGATGGTACCCAATCCGATATCACCCGTATTCTGGCAGACCGTGGCCGTGAGAATCAGGAGCGTAAAAAACGTCTGCGTGTCCGGATCGAAGAAATGTTGCTGGACGCGGAAAGTTATGCCTTGGGTCAACATTTACAACTTTCATCTTCAAGTCCAACCACCAAGCTGGATGAGGCTTGTCGTTATTTGCTAGAAAACACTTATACCAAACTGAGCTATCTGCAAGTCTATCAGCAGGATGCCTGGCGTGAACTGAACGCCGTCTTGACTGTTGATGATATGGCGCAACTCGGATTGTCTCTGGATGGCGGTCAAAGCAATCCGAAAGCCCTACAGGAAGTGGAGCAGTACATTGCACTACGCGCCACTGGTACAGAGCGTATTCTAGTCTCAGATGTGATAGATCGTTTTGCCAAACGTCCTTATGGCTGGCCAGATGCCGAGATTTTACTGCTGGTAGGTCAGCTGGCTGCGATGGGGCGGATTTCACTGCAGTTAAATGGCGGCAGCTTACAGTTAAAAGATGCCTTTGAGCCTTTACAAAACAGCCGCCGTCGCCGTGATGTATCGATCATTAAAAAGCGCCAGACTGATGATCAGGTGTTGAAACAGGCACGCCAACTCACCCAAGACCTATTCTCGGCCATGGGACCAGCGACTGAGAAAGAGCTATTTGAATTCTATTTGCAGCATTTTAAGACTTGGTTAGCCAACTTTAAGTCGTACAAAAGCAAAACTGATGTCGGGCAGTTCCCGGGCAAGAAAGTGATTGAAAAGTCGATTCTGACTTTGGAACGTCTGCTGGCGAATAGCGACAGCTTTGATTTCTTTAAGGCCGTGGTCGAGAACAAGGACGACTATCTGGATCTGGAAGAAGATTATCGTGATATTCATGAGTTCTTCACTAACCAGATGCCGAGCTGGCAGCAACTGCAACAGGCCTTACGTCATTTTGAGAAAAACAAACAGGCGCTGGGCAGTGATGAGGTGGCAAAAAAAGCCCTGTCTGAATTACATCGTATTGCCACCCTTGAATCACCCTATGGCCTGTTAAATAAAGTCGCTGATTTAGTTCGTACAGTGGAAAGCGTCAATGAGCAATTGTTGACTGAGAAGCGCAATCAGGCGATAGAACACATTGATGACAAAATCAAGCAGCTGGAAGCCGAGATTAAAAACAGTGGCATCGCTAGCGCTGAGCTGAGTAACAAGCTACTACGTCCGCTGCAATTGCTCAAAGCGGATATTGAAGTGGAAACTAGCCTATCCACCATCTATATGCTGCAAACCCAAACCGCCGTGGAGCGTTTTGATGAAGCCTTGTATGAGCTGGAAAGCGAAGTTCAGACGGAAATCCAGCGTCAGGCCAAAGCGGCACAACTGGCTCAGAGCAAAGCAGAGAGTGTAACCAACACTGCAACCACCGCTAGCCCAGTTACATCAACACCTGCTGCGAGTCCGGTACAGCCTGTGACAGCCGTAGTGCCACCGAAACCGGTGGTAGAAGTCGATGTCGCCAGCATTTACAGCAAAACCTCCAGCAGTGTCTATCTGGAAACAGAAGAATCAGTGGATCAGTTTGTAGACGCACTCAAAGCTGAATTGAAAAAAATTGTGAGTGATAAAAAGCGTGTGCGTATCCGCTAACTTGGGTTAGGGATATCGGCATCAGCCATTAATTAAAGGTTTAAAGATGAATACCAGTCATATTAAAAAATACGCACCGCAAGCACGTAACGATTTTATCGCAGCGATGCGCAAGCAGGCCGCCAAATATGGCATCACCGCAGACCGCATTTTACCGGCAGAACAGAAAGGCGACTTGCTGCTGATTGGCGATCAGGTTTTTCCGCTATCCGTCATGAAACCACGTGACAAGCTGATCAAGCGCATTCAAACCAGCAGTTTTGAGCAGACGATTGATTATATCGCTTACAGTTGGTTTAACCGTCTCTGTGCCATTCGTTACATGGAATGCAAAGGCTTACTGGATCATGGTCGCCGTGTGCTCAGCAGTGCCGATGGTAGTGCAGGCTTGCCACAGATTCTGGAAGAATGTCTGGACATTGAGCTACCGAATTTAGATGCCAGCCGTGTGGCTGAACTCAAGCTGGATGGCAATAAAGACGAAGAACTCTATCGTGAATTGTTACTAGCGCAGTGTCATGCGTTGAATCAGGTCATGCCACTCCTGTTCGAACAGGTGTCTGATGAATCTGAACTACTATTACCTGACAATTTGACCAAAACCGATTCTTTGATTCGTGATCTGGTCAGCAGCATTCCAGAAGAAGACTGGTCGGATGTGCAGATTATTGGTTGGCTGTATCAGTTCTATATTTCTGAAAAGAAAGATCAGGTGATTGGTAAAGTCGTCAAGAGTGAGGACATTCCTGCCGCGACACAGTTATTCACCCCAAACTGGATTGTGAAATATCTGGTGCAAAACAGTGTTGGTCGTCTATGGATGATGGCACAGCCTGATAGTACGCTGGCCAGTGAGTGGGAATACTATATTCAGCCGGCTGAGCAAAGTGATGAAGTCAATGCCCAGCTGAAACAGCTGATTGATGTACGCATTAGTGAAGATGGCGATACTTTAAACCCTGAAAGCATTACCGTGCTCGATCCGGCCTGTGGTTCGGGGCATATTCTGGTGGAAGCCTACGATTGCTTAAAAGCGATTTATTTGGAACGTGGTTACCGCAGTCGTGATATTCCACGTTTGATTCTGGAAAACAACCTGTACGGGATTGATATTGATACCCGTGCAGCACAGCTCGCCAGTTTTGCACTGTTGATGAAAGCGCGTGAAGATGACCGCCGTTTATTTAGCAATCCACCAAAGCTGAATATTATTGCGCTACAAGACAGTCAACCTGAACGTTTAGAAGCATTTAGCCAAGATTTAGCTAGTGCCAATATTGCACAGGCAGATTTAAAAGAACTGTTGGACCTATTTGAACATGCTTCGAACTTTGGTTCTTTGATTCAAATTCCTCAAGCATTTGCTAAAAAGCTGCCTGATTTAGAAACCAAGCTGAATACAGCTTTAGAGTCAGGGGATATTTTTGCACAACAGTCAGCACAAGAGTTATTGCCTTTAGTACAACAAGCTATATTACTTGCTAAACAATATGATGCAGTAATTGCAAACCCGCCGTATATGGGTAATAAATATTTAAATCCAAATCTTAAAACCTATTTAAAAAAGAACTATCAAGGTTATGAAAGAGATTTATTTTCAGCTTTTATGATTCGAGACTTACAACTAACAAAAGAAAGTGGGCAGCTTGGTTTTATGTCTCCTTTTGTATGGATGTTTATTTCTGCTTATGAAAATTTACGTGAATATTTTATTGATCATACAACAATTACCAGCTTGATTCAGTTAGAGTACTCTGGTTTTGATGGTGCAACGGTTCCAATTTGTACATTTACATTAGCAAAAGCACATATCGTAGAATTTACTGGTTCATACATTAGTTTATCTGATTTTAAAGGTTCAGAAAATCAAGCACCGAAGACTTTAGAAGCTATTAAAAATCCCAAGTGTGGATGGTTTTATAATACGCAACCAGATGGCTTTAAGAAAATCCCTGGAAGTCCAATTGCTTATTGGGCAAATTCTACTATTAAAGAAATATTTTCAAATACTTCTGTTTCAAAATATTCTGTACAAGAAAGTAGCCAATGTTTAACAGGTGATAATAATAAATTTCTGAGATTTTTATGGGAAGTCGATGCTAATAAAATTGGCAAAAATAAAAAATGGATTTTTTATGCAAAAGGAGGAGGTTTTAGAAGATGGTATGGAAATTTAGATAATTTAGTGAATTGGAGCCCTGAGGCTATCCACCACTATAGAACCTCAAAAGTACCAAGGATTATTCCTGAATATTTATGGTACAAGGAAGGAGTTACTTGGGGGTTTATAACTTCTTCTTTACCAAGTTTTAGATACTTACCTGAAAATGCTGTTTTTGATGTTGGTGGAAGTTCAATATTCTTTGAAGATGAAAAAGACTTAAACTTTTTCTTAGGTCTATTTAACACACCAGTTGCAACTAAATTGATAGGGGTTTTTAATCAAACATTAAACTATCAATTAAGAGATATCAGAAATTTACCTGTCTGCGGAAAAGATGGAGGCTATAATCGATTAATTGATGATATTGTTAAAAAATGTTTGCACATTTCAAAGCAAGATTGGGATCATTATGAAACTTCAATCGACTTTCATGAATATCCAATTATTCGTACTCAACAACCAACTCTAGAACAAGCTTTTAACACATGGCAACAGCAAAATGCTGACGCCGTGGCTGAGATGAAACGTCTGGAAGAAGAAAATAATAAGCTGTTTATTGACGCTTATGGTTTACAGGATGAACTGACACCAGATGTACCGGATGCACAAATCACTTTAACCCGTGCCGACCGAGAAAAAGACAGCCAGCGTTTAGTCTCTTATGCACTTGGCTGCATGATGGGGCGTTATAGTCTGGATGAACCAGGTCTGATCTATGCCCATGCAGGTAATCAAGACTTTGATGCTAGCCGTTATCAAACATTCCCGGCAGATGCTGACGGTATTATTCCATTGACCGAAATGCACTGGTTTGAAGATGATGCAACGCACCGTATTCGAGAGTTCTTAACTGCCGTTTGGGGGAAAGAGACACTGGATGCCAATATGCAGTGGCTCGCAGAAAGCTTAGATAAAAAAGCCAGTGAAACGGCTGAAGACACCATTCGCCGTTACCTCGCCAGCAAGTTCTATAAAGATCACATGCAGACCTATAAAAAGCGCCCGATCTACTGGCTATTCAGCAGTGGTAAACAGGGGGCTTTCCAGGCGTTAGTGTACTTGCACCGCTATAACGAAAGCACTTTGGCACGTATGCGTACTGAATATGTCATGCCACTGATTTCCAAAATGGCTGCCTATGCTAATTCTCTAGAAACAGCAAAAGAAAGCAGTGACTCTGCGGCTGAAATCAAACGCATCGAGAAAAAACTGCAAGACTTGCATAAGCAACAGGCTGAACTCAGTAGTTTTGAAGAAAAATTACGTCACTATGCCGATCAGCGTATATCACTGGATCTCGATGATGGGGTGAAAGTGAACTATGGTAGGTTTGGGGACTTGTTGGCTGAAGTGAAAGCAGTGACGGGGGAGAAGTAATGAATAGCTTTTCTTCCACACTAGATCATGCAGAGGTGGTTGCATGAACTTAAGTCAACTTCAACAAGGCCTGGAACAAGCCTTTTATACTGAACAGCATCGAATTGTCTTTTGGTATGATGCGGAACAGTCATTTACTGAAGAAATCAAAGCCCTAGAGCTAAATGATGTCCAGATTCTAAATATGGCAGAAGAATCGAGTCTCGCGATTAAGCTTAAACTGGAACTTGAAGATCAGCAGGGCAAATACTTGCTGTATTTCCCAAGTGCTGAGCCTGAAACCGAAAAAGACTGGTTACTGGACATCAAGCTGTATTCACGTAGCTTCTATGCCGATCGTTTCTCGATTATTTTCAATGAGCTGGGTTTACAGCAGCAGAGTCTAAGAGAACATCTGGCCAAACGTGAAGAATTCCTTAAAGCCAAAGCCCGTCTGAGTACATTGAAACGCTATATCCAGTCTGATGCAGATGAACAGAATCTGGATATGGCCATGATTGCAGCTGTGGTCAAGGCTGACAGTGCCGAACTGATGCATATTGTCCTGGCGTTGGCAGATGAAATGGTACAGCAGAACCTGGCTCTGGAAGTAAATCCAGACTCCTTTGCTGAACTGGAAAAATTCCAACTAGTGCCAGCTTTAGTCACAGCATTACAGGCGGAAATTGGTTATCCAGCATCGGTTGAAGAGTTGAATGGGGAAGCACCATTCAAGCTCGGTACGTTCTTTATCCGTTTGATGAGCACAGGTTTCTGTGAAAGCTTGGGCGATATCCCCGTATGGGCTCAAGAACTGGTGATGTCATCCGTCAGCTCCCGTGCGACGGCTAGAGCCTTTTTGTCGCGCTGGAGAGACAGTTCTAAATACTACCCAACCTTCGATACACTCTCTCAGACCGTGGCCAATGCACTGCGGATCCAGGAGAAGGTCGGGGTCTTTGATCTGGAGCAGCTGCTCGATGTCATGACCTTTGAAGTGATTGAACAAAAGATCATTGTCGATCTGGCCAGCCAGATCCCTGCAGCAACCAAAGCTGAACTGGAACATTTCAGAACGATTATTTCTACCCGTCTGGATGGCTATTGGGCTTCCAAACATAAGGATGATGCAACACGCCGTAAATATCGTACTGTCTATACAGCGTTGCAGGCAGCCATTGAGCTGTTTAGCCTGCGACAGCAGTTTGATGCCGGTTTCTATTTCGACTCGAGTGAAGCTTTGTATAAAGCCTACGAGCAGGAGTTGTATCGCTTTGATATGGCTTATCGCCACTACAGTGCTGCTTCTCAACGCGCTCATGTCGATATCCTGAAAAAACTCGATGAAGAAGTCGAAAATTGCTATTCCTACTGGTATATCGATCACATGGCGCGCAACTGGGGAGAGCGGATTGAAGCAGAGCAACGTCTGAATGTCTGGAAAATGGCAGATATCCCAAATCAGCAAAACTTCTATGATACCCATGTCAGACCCTTGCTGAATTCTGCAACGAAACGCCGTATTGTGGTGATCATCAGTGATGCTTTTCGCTATGAAGCTGCGGTAGAGCTGCGTGATCGTATCAATGAAAAGCGTTATTCTGAAGCGACATTGTCTTCACAGCTGGGCGTTGTCCCAAGTTACACCACACTTGGCATGGCCTCGTTGTTGCCGCATCAGACTTTGGAGTACAAAGAGGCCGCAGGTGATGATGTTTTAGTAGATGGGCAGTCCAGCAAAGGGACTGCAGCACGATCCAAAATTCTGGCTGCCTATAATGGATTGGCGGTTACCGCTGAAACGGTAAAAGGTTGGTCGCGTGATGAAGGCCGTGAAGCACTTAAAGACCATGATTTGATTTACGTTTATCACAACGTGATTGATGCTCGGGGAGACAGTGCCTCTACAGAATCAGAAACCTTTATGGCGGTGGAACATGCCATTGAAGAACTGACCGAACTTAGCCGCAAAATCTTGATGCATTTCAATATTTCTACCCTGTTGATCACAGCCGACCATGGCTTCTTGTTCCAGCAAAGTAAACTGGAATCTGCGGATCGTTCAAGCTTGACTGAAAAACCGACCAATGCATTGAAAAGCAAAAAACGCTATGTGATTGGGCATGGTTTACCAGAGAGCAAGGAAGCATGGAAAGGCTCAACCCAAGCTACGGCAGGCACACTATCTGCGACTGATTTCTGGATTCCAAAAGGGGCGAACCGTTTCCATTTTGTGGGAGGCTCACGTTTCGTACATGGCGGAATCATGCCTCAGGAAATCGTAGTGCCTGTACTGACAGTAAAACAGCTGCGTGGTGAAAAGGCTGGACAGCGGACCAAGCGTAAAGTTGAGGTCATTTCTACCAAATCCACGCTGAAGATGGTCAATAACATCCAGAAGTTTGATTTGATGCAAACCGAAGCTGTCAGTGAGCTGGTCATGCCAGTGACTTTATCCATTGCCATTTATGATGGGGATCTTAAAGTTTCCAGTGAAGAAACCTTGACTTTTGATAGCAGTACCGACTCTGTTGCCGATCGGGTCAAACAGGTCAGACTGTCATTATCCGGTACTGATTTTGACCGTAAGAAGGATTACTTCCTAGTGCTGAAGGACAAAGACCTGAATATCGAAATGCAACGCTATAAGGTCACCATTGATCTGGCATTTACCGATGACTTCTCCTGATAACGAATTAACGATAGAGCGTAGCCTACATGGAATCTGCTAACGATAAAGAACTGGATCAGCTGCTGAATGAACACTTTGCTGGGCGGGTGGTACGTAAGGATCTGACTAAACTGATCAAAGAAGGGGCAAATGTCCCTGTCTATGTACTCGAATACCTGCTGGGGATGTACTGTGCCTCGGATGATCCAGAGATCATTGAACAGGGACTACGTAACGTAAAGACCGTACTGGCTGAGAACTACGTCCGACCGGATGAAGCCGAGAAGGTGAAATCCCTGGTCCGTGAACGGGGCAGTTATAAGGTCATTGATCGGGTGACTGTAAAACTGAATGAGCGTAAAGACAAATACGAAGCATCATTTAGTAATCTGGGCATCAAAGATGCCGAAATCTCGGCAGGCATCGTCAAAGAGTATGAAAAATTACTTGTTGGTGGTATCTGGGTCATTGCTACGCTCAGTTACTATTATGAAGAAGGACAAACCAATTCTCCATTTGGGGTGAGTTTACTCAAGCCGATTCAAATGCCGAATATGAATATGGATGAACTTTTCAGTGGCAGAGCAGCATTAAGCACTGATCAGTGGCGCGAGAGTTTAATCCGTTCGATCGGCATGGAACCGGCTTCGTTAAAAGAGGACGTGCAATGGCACCTATTAGCGCGTATGGTTCCGTTCGTTGAAAATAACTATAACGTCTGTGAACTTGGACCACGCGGTACCGGGAAAAGCCATATTTACAAAGAGTGTTCACCGAATAGTATTCTAGTTTCAGGTGGGCAAACCACTGTCGCCAATCTGTTCTATAACATGAGTAGCCGCCGTATTGGTCTGGTTGGACTCTGGGATGTGGTGGCCTTTGATGAAGTCGCTGGTATTTCCTTTAAGGACAAAGATGGCGTACAGATCATGAAAGACTACATGGCCTCTGGATCTTTTGCCCGTGGTCGTGAACAGATGGAAGCCTCAGCTTCGATGGTTTTTGTGGGTAATATTAACCAAAGTGTGGAATCTCTGGTTAAAACAAGCCATCTCTTGGCGCCGTTCCCTGAAGCCATGATTGATTCGGCATTCTTCGATCGTTTTCATGCTTACATCCCCGGCTGGGAAATTCCCAAGATGCGCCCGGAGTTCTTCACCAACCGTTATGGCCTGATTGTTGATTATCTGGCTGAATTCTTCCGGGAAATGCGCAAGCGTAGCTTTGCAGATTCCATTGAGAAGTACTTCAAACTCGGAAATAACCTGAATCAGCGTGATGTGATCGCCGTTCGCAAGACGGTTTCTGGATTGATGAAGCTGCTCTACCCACACGGTCAGTTTAATAAAGAAGATGTACGGCAATGTCTTCAATATGCACTGCAGGTGCGCCGTCGGGTTAAAGAACAGCTGAAGAAAATTGGAGGGATGGAATTCTATGATGTGCATTTTAGCTATATCGACAATGACACCCTAGAAGAGCACTTTGTTTCCGTCAAAGAGCAGGGGGGTGGCGGACTGATTCCTGAAGGTCCAGCCAAGCCAGGTTTTCTGTATACCATCGGGCTGAGTAATAAAGGCATGCCGGGGTTATACCGCTTAGAACTTCAAGTGACCAAAGGTTCTGGAAAATTGGCGACATCAGGCTTATGGAATTCAAGCAGTGCCAAGGAGCAGGTCAAAATCGCATTTGACTACTTCAAGGCCAATGCATCCAGAATATCGGGTGGCAGTAAGGTGCTGGAACATGACTTCCACTTACATGTGGTTGAATTACAGAATACCGGGCCGCTCAGCCATCTTGCCTTACCAAGTTTAGTGGCTTTCGCTTCTGGCCTGTTAGGACGATCGGTACAAAGTCAGATGGTGGTACTGGGTGATATGAGCTTGGGTGGTTCTGTGACACCGGTGGAAAGTATTGCCGAATGTCTGCAAGTTGCTTTTGATGCTGGTGCCAAGAAGGTTGCTTTGCCAATGAGTAGTGCGGCAGATATCCCAACGATTCCTGTGGAACTGTTTACCAAGTTCCAGACCAGCTTTTATGCAGATCCGGTAGATGCTGTGTTTAAGGGGCTAGGGGTGGATTAATTTCATATCTGTCTGGAAGAGTTACAGTAGATTGTTTTAAATTCAGTTTCTCAAGTTAAACACCATGTTGTAAAAGCATAATACTGCCTCTTTTAAAGAGCTAGTATTTTAGTGGGGGATTACCCTTCATTTTTTCTTGATCAGATATCTGTTGTATTTTGACAGGATTTTGTTGATCTAAATATTTTTGATACCAAACACGCAATGTTTCAGGAGTACAACCGATTTTAGGAGCAATAGCTGTGATTGCTGCCCAAGTAGAAGGATAATCTTTTTCAGATTCAATTAGTAATTGAACCGCTCTTTCTCTGATTTCAGGGGTCAATTTTACTTTGCCATTTGTAAGGTAAAAGGGGGCAATTTTAGAATGCCGTTGACAATGTATCGCCTTTTGAGTTTGAAGCAATGTACAATGATAAGATTAACCCGTTAGGTCAGGTGGCCTAACTTAAATAAAAATTCTCCGACAAACCCGGTACGGTTCATAGCGAGTATCTGCTTATAAAAATTAGGTTTATTTGATTTTAACATCCGAATTGGGTATATGAGACTTTATGTTAAATGAATGATATAACCCATAGAGAAATATCATCAAATAATGAAGATACTTCGGATAAATTTTTGCTATAAATTATTGTTTTTATATCATTTTCTGAAAGCTTCCAAAATCCATCGGATGCTAGAATATATGTGGATTTTTTTTCAATATCTAAGGTCTTAAAGCTCAAGGGTTTTAACTTTTTTGTATTAAATGACTTGGTGACAATATTATCATTTGAAGAAGACCTAAGTATCATTTCGATACTTTGGGGATCTGTTTGATTATTTAAGCTCATCGCTAAATTATGAGGATAAGTAATCCAACTGATTTGTTGCTCATTATTGATTTTCCCAAGTCTGCAATCACCCAAATGTGCTGAATAAATTTGAGTCTGACTAAAAATAACCATCAAAATACTCATTGCTGCAGGTCGCAATTTTCCCCGATGTTCTATATAAAAATTCTCTGTTAGACGTTCAAAAAAATCATGTATATCTTGTGTAGTATTATTTAATTGAGCAAAGACGTCCTTCAAAGAAAGCACATAAGCCTGAAAATTTTTAACTAGTATGTCGCTGTTTTTACATCCCCCATGACCATCCACTACGTAACAAAAATATAGATTTTCATTATCAGTAAGGTTCCCTACAGCATCGATTCCAAATTTTTCTGGTGCGCTAAGATTCTGACATAAGGAAAAGGAGTTTATTAATATGCTTTTGGCCATTGTTTTATGATCGCTTGAATTACTTGTAAAGCTCTTTCTCTTGAGCCAAATCTACATTGATCTTCCATTATGATTTCAAAATCAGTTAATTCAGTGAGTTTTTTAAATTGGTCAGATAAGTAATCTTTGAGTTCTGTTGGAGCATTATAGACTTCTTCAACTAAGGAGGATCGTCCCAAGCAAATTGTGATGATATCTTCTAAGTCTTTGCTATATAAGGGATCTTCTTTACGGCCATGTAATGCTTCAAACTTGGTTGCTAAGAAATATTCAGGCATTAAGGTATTGATAATTAAATTATTTCCTAGCTTATACTCTACTTTTTTCTTATAAGCTTCTAGATACCAAGAATTAGAGAAGCCTAAAATTTTTTCATCAGTGGGCATAAAGTCTACAATTAGATCTTCCCCTAGTTGGTAGCGACAAGTGAAGTCCGTGTTCTTTTCAAATGGATCTGAACTTTGATAATTTTTAAACCCTAGTTTTCTGACTTTCTCATCTAACTCATACCATTGGGTTGTAGTCTTTATATCTACAATTAAATCAACATCTTGAGTGTATCTAGTTGATAAAGATAAATTTTCTGGATCTAAAAACAGGCTAGTAGTGCACCCTCCAATAAATACTAGGTCTTTGATAAGATCCTCGCTTAAAGCACTTATAACCTGCTCTAGCATCTTCATTTGTGTTAAAGCATTATTCATTGTAGATACTCACGTAATAACTTTTCAGCTATTTTCTTTTCCCTTGGGGAACCTATTCTAAACACATCAATAAGAGCAAAAACTTCATACAGGAAATTATCATCTAACGCTGCATATGGTACAGATTTATATAATGGTTCAACTGCTAATCCTGAAATTGATTGATAGCTTTGAGCGGGCCAAATATAAGGTAATGAAGAAGAATACGATAAATGATCTGAAAGTTTTTTATTATTGAAAACAGTAGGAATACCAATATCAATAGCACCAACTTCTGTATGGAAAAAGTATTGAAAACTGTAAATAATTAGGTCTAAGAGAGCTCTTCTATTGGTTTTCCATTGCATTTCTACTAGCTCTAATCGCTTAAATGGTGAATTAGAGGTTACGATCAATAGCCCTATCTTGATTAAACGCTTTAAAGATTCTGCAACCTCACTTTTACTAATAACTACTGCTTCAGCCAACCCTCTGATTGATAAAGAATCATAAAAAGCACTTAATTTTAAAAAGATATCTAACTGCTCATCTTCTAATTTATCCCACTCAAGTTGTGCTTCTGAATAGTATTCTTTGAATATCTGGTGCTGATTCTCAATAGAGATCAGTTTTACGAGAACTAGAATGTCTTGAGGTTTAATCATATTAAGTTACCTTGTCCTTAATCCGTGGACTGAATTCATATTTGATCAACTCATTACACTATTTGCAAGTATTTTTTAAAAATAATATTAAATAAAAAAGCCCGACATCTTGTCGGGCTTTTTCATGTTTGGTGCTAGGTAGGGCTGTCTACCTAATAATCCTGATGCTAGAACTTATCGTTATTGTTTTATGTTCCGGAACGTCCTGTTCCTGTATGACTTCATCATAAGTAAAAAACCGCAGCTGCCCTAGCCGCAAAATCCCTAAATCTCTGTGCGCCAGGGCGTACAAAAATGGCTAAAAGTTGTCCCGGTTTTATCCGCAGAAATTGGGGATAGTTGGTGTCTATGTCGGATAACCGCCATTATATTTAATAAAAGTATAAGATCAGGGAAAGTTACAGTTTTTATTTAAAATTGAAGTATCCATTAGACTTATGAATATTTATAAAAGGTATATAATGAGTATTATTAACCCTCAAGAAACCTCTATGAAAGGTTTACAGTCAATCATTCTTTATGATTCTTTTCTTTCATCTAAACTATTCCGAGTTGATATTAGTGGTGGTCATACAAACATTACCGGTATCAACGGTGCAGGGAAAACCTCATTCCTGAACCTGATTCCTATTTTCTTTGGTGCCTCACCAAATGGGTTAATAGAGAAAGCTGCAAACAAGAAAAATTTCGTAGACTACTATTTGCCGAGCAGTCGAAGCATGGTGATTTTTGAATACCTTGCTCACTCAGGTACAAAGTGTGTGGTGCTGTATCGCAATAATAATCAGGGCAAGCACAACTACCGATTTGTTGATGGATGCGCGGAAGATACGCTATTAAGTGAGAGCAGTCTGGAAATCTTGGGTCTTTCTCAGAATGTGAAAGACGTATTTGATCAGGTTTATAAATCTGGCGTTGATGTGAGCCGTCAGATCGACAGCATCCCTGAATATATCTATACGCTGACTGCAGATAAATCACGACTGACAGGTGAAAGAAACCTTCGTGATTTATGCAACCGCTATTCACTGTCTGGAAGCAAACAACAGCTAAAATTCCTGAGCAATCTGACCCAGGTAACGATTAACCAGAACAATGTTGTCTCAAACTTCAAAACCATGTTAATTGAAGCGTATTTGGACAACGAGAAAATCAAAACAAAACCAACCTCTACCGCAGATTGGTTAGCAACCATCAATGATGTGAAAGCCCTACAAAGCCTTCAATCGGAAAAGCAGAAGATTATCTCTGGCATTCAGTTAAAGAATGCGGTCTTAGCCTCCTTTAATGCGCTTCATGCACACCTGTTGGTACTCCGGGACCATGTGGTGAACTACGAGCAGCAGATCAGTTCGATAGAGCATGAAATCTATGCGGTAAAGAACAAAGGGAATGAGACAGTCCGTAACCTGAATAACCAGATTGTACAAGTCAAAGAGCTGATTGCAGTAAAAGAAAAGTCTGCAGGTAACTTTAAACAGGCAATTCATGATATTGAAGTTGCGGAAAGACGTTATCAAGACATGAATATTTCCGTCATGGAACAGGAATATAAGAAACGTGCGCACTACTTCAACGAGATTGAAGAAGCGAAGAAATACAAACAGTTTTTGACTGAAAGCTACGAAAATATCAACCGCGAGTACGACAAGCATTCAGCAGATTTGCTTCGTGAAAAAATGGCATCCAGTGAAGCCCTTAATGCTGAATCTAACGAGGTTCAGGAGGCAATCAACCAGTTGCGAAACCGCTTTGATCTCAAGGTGAAAGAGCTTGAGCGCAAACAGGCTGAACAGCTCCAAATTCTTGATCAAGAAATTTCCAGTGAACGTCAAAGGCTTCTGGATATCCAGTCAGCAGCTATGGAGCGCATGCACCAATCAACACTGTTTACGGATGAAGAAAACCTACAGCTACAGCGCCTCAAGTTGGCTTATGAAGTCAAAGAGAATACCTTGTCTGCAAAGTCTGACGAATTGAAAGCGGCTCAAAACAAGCTTAAACAACTTAATTTTGATCAAAACAAGGCGCAGTATGATCTTAATGGATTAAAAGCCAAGCTTGAGAAAGCCAAGCAGTCAGAAGAGAATCTGCGTACAACCCTGTTCCAGAAAGACACCTTGCTACGGTTCCTGAATGATGCACCGAATGAAGATGTGGACTGGCGTACTACCATTGCGAAGGTCATCAATCCTGAGCTTTTCTTCAAAACCAACCTGAACCCTGTCTGGCAAACTGGCGTGAATGCCAATGCCCTAAGCCTCTATGGTCTTGAAATAGACCTGAACAAGTTGGAGATTCCAGGGGAAGCCGACAGTCTTGAGCAACTACAAATACGTCTGAAAGATGCCGAGATTTACACGGCTTCTTTGGTTGAGCAGTACGACAAGCAATCGCATCTGGCTCAGTCCATCCATAGAGAGATCAACGAGACCAATATTGCAGTTGTTAAACTCGAAAATGAGTTAAATACCCTGCAAAACGAGAAGCAGCAAGCCCGACAGGTTTATGACCAGACTGAGAAAGAGCTGAAAGCGAAGAAGGCAGAAGCTACACGTATTGAGCAAGAAGCTGTAAATAGAGCGAAATACGAGCTGCAAACTTTCAACAATCAGATTGAGCCGAAGAAACGTGGTGAGCTTCGATCAGCCAACATGCTTGAAAAAAATGGCTTAAAGGAGAGCTATGATGCGTCCTATGCAGACTTGCGTATCAAGCTTGATCTGATTGCCACAAAGGAAAAGCAGCTAGAGAGCAGCTATCAAGCCAAGATGGATGATTTGACCAACCTGTATCACAGCAAACTGCGTGAGCAAGGCGTGGATGAAAATATCCTGAAACAGGCAGAAATGAAGATCAAGGCTGCGATTGCACAGCACACCAAAGTCAAAGGCTATGAAAGCATTTTGGCTGAGTACGATATGTGGAAGAAAAACCACTATCAGTACAAGCAGAACCATATCGAGGACATGAACCAAGCTCTGAAACTTGTATCTGAATACAGCCACAATCTTTCCAAACTGGAAAGTGAGCTTGAACAAGTCCGAACCTCCCTTCGTACAAGAGTGGACAATCTTGAAGCGAGTGCACAAGATTTCAGGGAGAAAATCAAAAAGCTGGATAAACAGGGGCGTGAAATCGAAAACCTGTTCGATGACGATATCCTATTGGTAGAGGTAGATCGACCTGAGTTTTTAAGCTTCGACAGCTTCTCTCGTGATCTGGGTACGTTGGCTGATACACAGAAGAAACAGATTTATCAATTACGCTTGCAGACAAACGCTTCTAAGGCATTACTGCGCAAATATGAAGCCTTCTCTCTGTTCAAGCTGTTTGAGGAAAAGATGGAGAGTATGGGGACTACCAGTGAAACCATGAACACCATTAACTCCATGTCTACCATCGAAAGCATCATGGACTACGACTTGCCGAAAAAGCATGATGCAGTCACAAACATTTTCCGTAATAAATCGGCTCAGTTGCGTAACTATATTCAGGAAATCCTTAATCTAAATAAGCGTTTAAAGAGCGTATCTACGGAACTGTCTGGTTACCTGAACCGTAGCAACAAGTTCAAGGCATTCACTGACTTCTCAATGAATCTGGAAAGTGTGCTGAATGACAAGAACACCCTAGATCAGCTCAATCAGTTTGTTTTGCAGTGTGAGGACTATCAATCCTTTGAAAACATGCAAAGCAGCTCCATTCCGAGCGAGGATTTCATTCGTTGCTGTGAATACACCTTAAAGGCAATTGAAAGCACCAAAGGACATACTGATGATATCCGCTCTATGGTACGTCTGAAAATGAGCGTGATGAACAATGGTCGTCTTGCCGAGCTGCGTACTGACAACGACTTTACCAGTGCAGGGAGTACAGGAACGTCACGTATTCTGGTGCTGATCATGTTCCTCGCATTGTCACGGAAGTTATGCCCTGATAACTCGACCTACATCCATATCCCGCTTGACGAGATTGGCAACTTTGATGCGATCAACACCAATTTGCTGTTCGACATGATGGACCATAACAAAATCTATCTGGTCTGTGCTCAACCGGAAAACTCAACCTCTAACCACAAGTTTAAGAATCTCTACATTGTTGGAGCCAATGGTGTCAGCACTGTTGTTCCACTGGAAATCGAAGGCGATAACCCATTGCTTGCAGCAGAACCAGTCTAATAGGGAAAAAGTGGAGAATTTTAAATGGCTGATAAACGATTAACAAAAGTAGCGACCAAATTATTAGAAGGTTATCTAATTGACCAGTGGAGTGATTTTGAGAACTTTGAGTTTTTGAATGATGTCGAATTTTTAGATCAACTAAACAACCATATTAGTTTTCTAGGCAAAAAGTGTATTCAGACACCGTGCGGTGGTGGGTATTTCCTGATTTACCTTGATATTGAAAGTGACCCTGAGATCAAAAAGGTCATCACCAAACAGTTTGAGGAAAACGTCAGCAAAATGGAGCCACTTGTGGACTGGCTGCGACTGTTCAGAAAGGCAGGGGGGCGCAATGAACCTCTGATTGGAGGCGACAGAATTACGTCTGGTGAAATCCTGGTTGAAGTGGAGAAGTCCAAGCATGTCCAAAAAGGGCTAAAAGAACTCTCTGCAAAGTTGGGTAAGACCGCAAGCACAGTGAAAGACCAGATCAACGGTGTTATTCAGTTTTTGGTACAGCGCGAATATTTAGTGCCGGTTGGGGTTGTGGGTACTGAGTTTTTGGCAACTTCACGTTGGTCGATTTTCTACGATGAAGCTGAGTACCTTGCCGAACACAATGCGATTGATATCACTCAAACAGATGATGTGGAGCAGGGCGAGTTACTATGATCGACTTCGTGAATCCGGCTGAACGTGGGGCGAAGGTTTTCTCTGCAAACATTGATGCTATTGCCGAAGCAATCATGTTTACCAGTTCGTCTATTCAGGTCAATGAATCAAACAAATCCTTGATTGATAATTTGCTGTCTTGCGATCTTGGGTATCTGGATGCAGAAAAAAACACGCTGCATCTAAGAAACTTCGTCATTGAGTTTGTGAATTTCTATAAAAACAGAAAGAAACGCAACATTTCCGCACCCGACATTAGCGGTCTGATTGATCGTATCAAAACGGTGAGTACCGACTATGCCTTGTCAAAAGTCGAGGACCCGGAAAGTGCCGAAGTATTAAAGGTTGAAGCAAGTGACCTGATTATTGAGCTTTCAAACAATATCAGCGAGAACATGACCAATTTTGCCGATCAGTGCTTTGAGTATCTGTCGCTGTTCAACAACTACGACATGAAAATGCGTAAGGCTGAACAAAGCTTAAAGACTGCCAAAATGCTAATTACGGCACTGGAAATCCTTTCACCAAATACGATGGATGAATTGGCGGTAGGTGATGCAGACTTGCAGAGAGTGATCTCCAAACGTCTCAAGCCAAGCGTGTTTGAAGCCATTGAAGAAATGAACCACAGCCATCACCGACTGGACAAGCAACTCTTTGAATGGAAAAAGGACATAAAAACCCAGGAGCGAATCAATCTGATTGATGCGCTGCACCGTCATTTTGCCAACAACCGGACGCTGAATGCCGATATTGATTTCAACAAGGCACCTGATAGCTTCCGTCGTGTACCACTTATCAAGCTGAAAGCTCGTGCCGATATCTACCTTGAGGATTTTGAGAACACTTTATCTGCGGTAGCTCAGACAGCCAATCAGAAGCGTGTTAAAAAAGATGGTCCAGTTGTTGAAAAAAAACGCCCACCGGTAGAGAAGGCAACGCATACGATAGTGAAGGCAGTCTCACCTCTGGATAAAGCTGCATTTTTCTTCTTTGACGCTTTTGGCAGTCCGGCAATCAATGAAATATCAGCAAAGAACGCCTACATACGCCTAGAGCCTGGATGCAAATTTGAATACTGGATTAGTCGCCTCCTGTATGAGTTTGAACTCAACCACTCAAACCATCTTGAGTTGCAGTTAGTGGGTGAAACGGATGCTAAATATAATGGCAACTACTACATTTCAGATATCGTGTTTCGTCGCAAAGACAGCAACGGAAAGGTGATGCAATGCGCTTAGGGCAAAGAGAACTCTCAATCATTCAGACGGTTTTACAGCTTAAAACCAGAGTGGTGAAGCTTAACAAGACATGGACAATGCTGAACAAAGACATGCAGATCGGTAGCATCATCAAACGTGAGCTGCATCTAAGTGAATCAGATCTTGATGTGCTTCGGGTTCTGTACGGAAAGCATGTAAAAACGGAGCCAGAGGTAACGTATGACTCCAATGCAGACCGAATATCGCTTGCTGATCATCGTATAGATGAAAAGTCTGGCAATGCCAGCGTTTTCGGTGAGCAGCTTTGGTTTGCTGCGATCAATGCACAACTACCGTTAAAGTCCGGTGAGATGCACATTGCACATCCTGGCGTGACAACAGCCGTGTCCTTAGAGCATCTTGCAGTAGAAAAAATCAGGAAGCTGATCATTATTGAGAATGGCACTATGCTTGTACGGATTTCGGACTGGTATCAGCAAGTTCCACTCGAATGGCAAGACAGCCTATTCCTTTACAGGGGGCATGGTAAGAACTGCCGGTCAGTCAATCAGTTGCTTGAAGTTCTGCCAGAAGAATGTCCGGTAGCGGTGTATACCGATTTCGACCTGTATGGGTTGAATATCGCCAATAATTTCAACCTGATCAGACCAGTCTCTGTGATGGTTCCCCAATGTTGGCAAAGCATTAAAGAACAACACCCTGATAACAACTTCTATAAGTATGTAGACCAGTCAGAGTACATTTCGGATTTGTCGGAAACCGAAGGCATGTCGGAGCCGATGAAAGCGATCTTGAAGCATGTGAACTTCAATAAAGTTGCAGTTATGCAAGAGAACGTGAACCGGCTTGGTCCATTGGTGTGTATAGCAATTTAAGGGCACTGTTGCAAAAGTTCAAGGTGTTACTTTAGACTATACTGAAAATAAACTTGTCCTGTACCTGATTCCAGTAAAACACTCTCCGAAAATATCGAGACGATTCACGGTTGGTTACAGATAGTTTGGGTGTTATTTTTATCTCTATGCTTGATAGGCTTTATGAGCTTACCACAAATAATTTTTCATTCGGTCAGTCCTCGCTTTCATCCGACCAATTTTGACTCAACTCACTCACCAAACGACTCTCATCGCATTTAAAATCAATATAGTGATAGGTATTGGCAGGCAATAGCCAATCCTGCCCTGTCAGTGGACATTTTTGTTCCATATCTTCTGCCTGTGTCCAATCACGGTAATTCATTAGAAAATAATAGGTGGGTACACCTGTGCTTTGTTCAATGATACGGCACAATTCTCGACCTATTTTGCTATGCTCAGAATTGGGATTTTGCATTTGCTCTAAGGCAAAGGCTTCACTTACTGGTTGAGAACCAAGCCACAAACGATATAACGCTTCAGCCTGACGATACCATGACCACACATTATCATAACAAGGGTGATCAGGTTGGGTATATGGGATTTTATATAGAGGAATGCCTTGTAAGGTTACTCCATCTAGTAAAGGCGAACTCCAGCCCCAACGCAACATGTAAAATTCAGATTGCGTTGGTACGGCATAACGGGGAAGAGGATAGTCATGGTCTTCTCCGATATACAAGGTTTGAATGGGTTTACCTGCTAACTGTTCGATTTTATTGTGCATTTCTTGGGCATAGCTGTTCATATTTTTACGGTCAAGGGCATCCATTTCAGGACACACCACAGTCACGCGAGTAATATCATTTTGGCTAACAGCTAAATGATGGTTACGGGGTAATATTTGTCCGTTGCCTTCTAAATTTCCTAAATAACAAAATACATCATGGTCGTGGCTATCATCATCTTCAGCGATACCTGTATATTGGGGTATGATAATATCAAAGGCGTGCATTTTTATATCTCATGCTTAATTTATATTAAATATATTTGGGGATGTTGCTGTTGAAATTGGTTAAAGTGCTGTCTTGTAGTGTCAATTTAACCTATACCGTCAATGCCGTACACTCTAAATATTAATAATACTTAAACTACTTGATATTATAACTATAATTTTTCTTATCATATTTACCGAAATAAGGAACAGCTACATCCTTATGCACTGTATTATTACTATCAGTATATGTAATTACTATAGAGTCTTCGGTGTCAGAATATTTTATAGGATACTTAAATGATTGATTAGGAGATAAATTACCTATATTTTCTGATTTATTAGTGGTTTTATAAGTTAAATTAACCTTAGTTATATCTTCGGAGGTTTTGTTATTTATAATTAGCATCCCTTCTGATTCACTTTGACTGGAACAAGCCACAGTAATTAATGCACTTAAGCTAATTACATACAGTTTTCTTATTGAGATCTTCACGAGCCAAACCTTTAGTTATTTTATTTAATACAAAATAATTCTATGCAAGAAATGCCACTCTCAACTTCTTAAGCCTATTGGAATGGCTGTATTACAAGAATTGTAAGTTTAATATTGAAAGTCTAACCTTCGTAAAATAAATGATTTAGCGAAAAAAAGTTGAGAGTTAAGCATAAAATGGAATCTTATTTTTCACCAAAGGAATTAGAAGATGTTAAAGAACCATTAGTTATAACTTTCATTTTGAGACTACCCTAAATTCTGTGTAACTATCTAGTTTTCTAAAATACTTCTTAAATTTTGTCAAAATGGCTTTATTAGCTCGAAAAACTAACTTTCTATACACCATGAAGTACACCGCGACTACCTAAATAACTCAATATACCAATATCATTAGCCTACAGCCTAAGGTTCTAGTCCTCACTAGGGTACCGAAGCAGTGAAATTGGTTTGCCATAGGCATACTAATCAGAGTATGAAAAAGAAACTCCTCTCTCTGCAAATTCTTGATTGAAAACACTAAGAACCTTCATACTAAAAGTATAATAAATAAGTACTAGCCTTTCTATTATGGTGATGTCGTTCATATTCCAAGATATTCTCCGATCATCTAATAACCCCTCCCAACTAGGATCGTTTATTTTAGGTATAGATTGACTGCCGTAAGAAGGTATTTGATCAACTAAATGACGCATATCATCGAGTTTTTGATTTGATAGGGGTTACCCCAGAATTTGGAGAAAATAGTACGACAAGGAATTTTGTCGACTAATTAATTTATTAAAATCAAAGATTTATATTTTTATGCTTTGCCTGTCTGCTAGAGATTGGCAACATGCAATTTAATTGAAAGATTTTTAACGAAGTTCTTAAATAACAACTACATAGAAGTAAATAAATGTACTTACCGCCCTATAATTTCCGTTTTCTGTGCTGACCCCTAATATAGCAGTTTTTCACTGAATAGAACTCAGATAACTTATCATTTGGTGATAGTCAGAAGCCTTTATTCCCTTAAAATAATTTTTGTTTTTGATATCAAGGACTACTTCTACCACAACCTGTAAACAGCGAATAAAAATCTTAAAATTTAAACCCTAATTTCGATAAGAAGGGTAAATATACTTTCTGCTTTTCACTATCTAATAATGCTTCAGCAATTTGTTCAGCAAACACATCGTAACTTCGACCTGCTTGCCCTTGTGCCAAATACGATGCCTCATGTAATTGAGATATTTTTTTAGCGAAGGCAAAGCGTTGATTATCGGTCATGGTTATAAACATATCTACTGTATGTGGATCACGCTCTGTCTTTTCAGCTTTTACCGTTTTGGGCTTGGTTCTTTGTTTAAATTTAAAGGTAAATCCTGTAATAGTGCGACCTTGCTTGTGTTGCTCATATTCAGCAATAATATCCGTGTGTTCGTTAATTTGACTAATAGCCAAATCTAAAACTCTTGCTTTGAAATGGTGCATACGCACATATTCATCACTCAATAACCCAAAATGATTTCTTAACTCATCTAACGAGATTTCATTGGTTTTGCCCACAGACCGCCATTTAATCAAAAACTCATACAGGCGAATAGCATATCGGCTCTGTAAGCCTTTAATTTGCTCTATCTCGTATTTGGTAAATTTTTTTTCCAATCCTACAATTAATGGTACAACGTCATTGGCGAATACTAATCTTACCAATCCTAAATCATTAACGTAACTAATCTTTTGCACAAAGCGACTGCGGACAAACTCAATTTTTTGACTACCCTCAACAAACTGGGTGTAATTAAATTCCGCTTCAAATAAACCATTGACTCCACGCTTTAGGGCTTCATAAGCCGTATGTTTAGCCACGTCAAACTGTTGCATATAAGATTGGGCATGAATAGTTAAAGTCTTGTTCAATACACTTTCAATATTATCGCCCAACTTACGAGGGCACTGTTGCAAATAGAGATTTGAGTCGATGATGTTCCCTTTAAAAAGTGCTTAGAGACCGAAAACCCTGTTGATTAGACACACTTCACCCTGAGGCTGACCATAATAAAATGACGATGCTTGTCCTTTACGTAGTGCACGCATGACTTCAATACCTTTAATTGTGGCATAAGCAGTCTTCATAGATTTGAATCCTAATGTGGCCCTGATGATTCGCTTTAACTTACCATGATCACATTCAATGACATTATTTTTATACTTAATCTGCCTGTGCTCAATATCTACTGGACATTTTCCTTCTCGCTTTAACCGTGATAAAGCATGGCCATAGGTCGCTGCTTTATCTGTATTGATGACCCGTGGAATTTGCCATTTTTTCACCGTATTGAAGATCTTTCCTAAAAAACAATAGGCTGATTTACTGTTCCGTCTAGCGGAAAGGTAAAAGTCAATCGTATGACCACGTTGATCAACTGCACGATACAGGTAAGTCCATCGCCCCTTCACTTTGATATAAGTCTCATCCATATGCCATGAATGTAAATCTGTAGGGTTACGCCAATACCAGCGTAACCGTTTTTCCATTTCTGGAGCATAACGCTGAACCCAACGATAAATTGTACTGTGATCCACATTTATGCCTCGTTCAGCGAGCATTTCTTGAAGTTCACGATAGCTGATGCCATATTTACAATACCAACGAACAGCCCAAAGAATGATTTCACCTTGAAAGTGCCGACCGTGGAAGGGATTCATCTGCTGTATCTCGAAATAAATAAGATATTTAGCTTATCATGTCAGCCTATTTGCAACAGTGCCGGAAGATGCTCTATTTGATTTGGCAACTACACTGTGTGAAATTTCAGATACTTCATCTAACCAAAACAAAAAATTTGACTACAAGGCAGCAGAGAGAGCGCGTGAGTGTATTTTGGCGTATCCACATGAAAACTTAAGTTTGTCAGATTTAGAGAAACATGCTGATCGTGACCGCTGGAGCCTTTCTCGTGATTTCCGATTATTATTTGGAACTAGCCCACACCGTTATATGATCATGCGTCGCTTAGAAACAGTTAAGTTCTACCTTGCTCAAGGGGAGTCTATTGTTAATGCTGCTTTAAATGCAGGCTTTTTTGATCAGAGTCATATGACCAGACATTTTATAAAAACATTTGGTTTAACTCCCACTCAATGGAAAATGATAAATATTAAAAGATAGCCGTTCGATTTGAACGGCTAATTTGTCCTACAGCAGATTTATTCCATTAAGAAAATCTTTGAACATAAAAAGCCCTGATAAAATCAAGAGTATACCCATCAGCTTATTTAGCCGATTAAACCAGATAGGATTAGCAATTTTGTTGCCTAATAATTTTCCAACCAGAGCATAGGTGAATGGTGCGCCAACAGCACCAAGTGAAATCAGTAAAGAAACTATCAAGATCATGATTCCTGTGATTTTGGCTGCAGGGTACATAATTGTCGTAACAGGTAGAATGACGAGAATGGCTTTTGGATTTAATAACTGAATAAATAAGCCATTTAAGAATGTTAGATGGCTTTCTTGCTGTTGAGTTGTTTCTACATTCGCCCTAATCATTTTTATAGCCAAGTAGAATGTATAAATTGCACCCGCTAAAGCAATATAATGAATCAATCCATGTGGAATAACAGCTTCACCTATATAGCCAAACAATACGAATAAGATCAACATGGCGAAACCAATGCCTAGGTAAAATCCTATAGTCTTTTTTAATTGACCTGTAAGGCCAGAATTTAGCCCCATAAAATTTACAGGGCCTGGGCTATACATAACGCTTAATGTATAAAGAAATATTTCCACAGAGTTCACTCAATTAGATAGCAATAAACATCAAAGAGAGAACGGTATCGAGTTATAGGCCTTAAAGATTGTACGTTTGTGCTGAACTAATTAAAAATTTCTATTTAACTTATGTTCACCTAAAGTTCACTTCATAAGTGTATAAAGAAACTATGTATTGTATTTTCAATTGCTTATATAAATATTAGTCTTGGTTTAGAATTTTAAAGTTCATGAACTATGAGAAAAAACTAAGATACGATCAAAATTGTAGAACAACAAAATTATTTATACTAATTTACAAGCCACGCTGTTTAAGCGTGTCATTAAAAAATAAATCTTTTAATCTCTCCACACAATCTCCACACAATCTCCACACAACATCAGCAATTCATAAACACTGCTATTTCAAAATAGTAGTATCTAAAACCCCCCCTCTGAAAAAGCATGTCAACACATTATCATTTAATAGGTTCAATACTTATTACAACTGTACTTTTAATCGGCTGTACACAAGCCAAAGATGCTGAACAGTCCCCAACAGAAATGCCACCAGCGGTTGTCAGTACCATCACGGTATTACCGCATTCCATGAATTTAATTGAAAATCTTCCAGGCCGTGTTGTCGCTTACCGTATTGCTGAAATTCGCCCGCAAGTAGGTGGAATTGTTGATAAAGTACTTTTTAAGCAAGGCTCTTATGTGCAAGCAGGTCAACCGCTTTTTAAATTGAATTCTGAAATATTTCAGGCAGATGTAAAAAGCAATCAAGCCACTTTAAACCGTGCACAAGCTGAGGTGACACGTTTGCAGGTGCTGTTAAAACGCTACACTGAATTAGTAAAAGTAAATGCGGTTAGTCAGCAGGAATACAACAATACCGAAGCAGATTATCAAAAAGCAAAAGCCGATGTGGCGCAAATGCAAGCCATGTTAAGCAGACAACAACTTAATCTTAAATATGCGACTGTTACAGCCCCTATCTCGGGAACGATTGGTGAAATCTTAGTGACTGAGGGTGCATTAGTTGGTCAAGGTGATACTAATGCAATGGCCGTAATACAACAGATTAATAAAGTCTATGTTGATGTAAAGCAATCAATTAGTGATTATGAAAAACTACAGGAAGCTTTACAGCAAGGTGACGTGTCAAATACCAAACATACGGTTGAAATCCTAAATAGTCAGGGTAAACCTTATAACGTTACAGGTGAAATCCTATTTTCGGATACTAAAGTTGATCCTGATACGGGTGATGTCACAATCCGTATTTTAGCCAATAATGAAAATCAAAAACTTTTGCCAGGCATGTATGTTCGAGTCAATATGAGCCGAGCTCAAGTTGAAAATGCGCTCCTAGTTCCAGAACAAGCGATTCAACATGATATTAGTGGTAAAGCCAATGTTACGATTGTTAATCAAAAAGGTTTAGCGCAAAGCAAGCCTGTTCAGCTTGGTCAACGTTATCAAAATAACTATGTGATCAAACAAGGGTTACAAGCAGGTGAGAAAGTCATTGTTGAAGGGGCTGATCGTATACAGCCTGAGCAAAAATTAAAAATTAAGCAGTGGCAACCTACAAATATTAAGGAAAATGGAGGACAGCAATAATGTCCCAATTTTTCATTAGGCGTCCTATTTTTGCATGGGTGATTGCTTTATTTATTATTCTGTTGGGTGTACTAAGCATCCCCAAGTTACCTATTGCACGATTCCCAAGTGTTGCGCCACCACAGATTAGTATTACGGCAATCTATCCAGGTGCTACGCCAAAAACATTGAATGATAGTGTTGTGACCTTGATTGAGCGGGAAATGTCAGGTGTCAAAAACTTACTTTATTACAGTTCAAGTTCAGATAGTTCTGGAACAGCAACAATCACCGCAACATTTAAACCAGGTACAGATGTAGAACTTGCACAAATTGATGTGCAAAACAAAATTAAAGCCATTGAGTCACGCTTACCTCAAACAGTGCGACAACAAGGGCTGATGGTCGATGCTGCGTCGTCTGGTTTTTTAATGATGGTGGGCTTAAGTTCACCGAATGGCAAATATAGTGAAATTGATGTCAGTGACTATATGACTCGCTATGTGATTGAAGAATTAAAGCGGGTTGACGGTGTTGGTAAAGTCCAAAATTTTGGTGCTGAAAAAGCCATGCGGATTTGGGTCGATCCAGATCGTTTGGTTTCTTATGGATTGAGTATTCAAGATGTGAATACAGCCATCCAAAACCAAAACTTGCCGATATCACCAGGTCGTATTGGTGATGTTCCTGCTTTGACGGGGCAACAAATTACTATTCCTTTAACTGCTCAAGGTCAATTAGAAACTGTAGAGCAATTCAAGAAAATTAGTTTACGTGCTCAACAAAATGGCGCCAATGTTCGACTGTCGGATGTCGCTCGTGTCGAAATCGGGGCACAGATGTATAACTTTGCGATTTTAGAAAATGGCAAAGCCTCTACAGCTGTGGCGATACAAATGAGTCCTGGTGCCAACGCTGTCAAGACTGCAGAAGGTGTTAAAGCGAAAATTGAACAGTTAGGTTCAGCACTGCCTGATGGTATGAAATTCTCTATACCTTACGACACTGCACCTTTTGTAAAAATCTCGATTGAAAAAGTAATCATGACATTGCTTGAAGCTATGGCATTAGTTTTTATTGTCATGTTTATCTTTTTACACAATGTTCGATACACCTTAATTCCGGCGATTGTTGCACCGATTGCATTGCTTGGCACATTCTCAGTCATGCTGCTTGCTGGTTTTTCGATTAATGTGCTGACCATGTTCGGTATGGTGCTTGCGATCGGGATTATTGTCGATGATGCGATTGTGGTCATTGAGAATGTTGAACGCATTATGGCGACAGAAGGCTTATCTCCAGTTGAAGCCACATCTAAAGCCATGAAGGAAATTACCAATCCGATTATTGGCATCACCTTAGTGTTAGCCGCTGTATTCTTGCCGATGGCATTGGCGTCAGGCTCAGTGGGGATTATCTATCGTCAGTTCACCATTACCATGTCGGTTTCAATTTTATTCTCAGCTTTCCTTGCACTGACATTAACCCCTGCGTTATGTGCAACGATGTTAAAACCGATTGATCAAGACCATCAGAAAAAGGGTGTTTTTGCATCGTTTGATCGCAGTTTTGAGAAGCTGAACAATCGCTATGAACGCAGTTTATTTAAAGTAATTAAACATAAAACCCTCGCAATGTTATGTTTCTTAGGCATTGTCATTGTGCTGATTTTTAGTTTTAAACACGTTCCGACTGCGTTTATGCCAGAAGAAGATCAGGGGTGGTTTATGACTTCGATTCAACTTCCTGCGGATGCAACTCAAGAACGTACCCGTAAAGTCGTTGCTGAGTTTCAAAATTATTTAGACCAAGAAACGGGGATTAAAGACAATATGGCGGTCTTAGGTTTTGGTTTTAGTGGATCTGGTCAGAATACAGCGATGTATTTTACCAATCTATTGCCATTCGAAGAGCGTACTATTACGGCACAAGAAGTCGTGAATAATGCCAATATAGCGATGGCTGAAAGTTCAGAAGGTCAAACCATGTCTGTGTTACCACCAGCAATTGATGAATTGGGTAACTCATCTGGTTTTTCACTGAGATTATTAGATCGTGGCAATATTGGCATGCCTGCTTTAAGAGAAGCACAAGATCAGCTTTTAGCATTAGCAGCACAAAGTAAAATCGTGGCGGAGGTCTATCCTGAAGGTTTGCCAGATGGCAGTTCTGTACAGCTTAAAATTGATAGAGATAAATTGCAGGCATTAGGTGTTAATTTCAGTGATGTGACCGATATTATTTCAACCTCAATGGGTTCGATGTATATCAATGATTTTCCAAATCATGACCGTATGCAGCAAGTCATTGTGCAACTTGATGCCAAATCACGCATGAGTATTGAAGATATTCTTCAGATTAAGGTGAACAGTCAAAGCGGTAAATTGGTTTCAATGTCTGAAATAATTACTCCAATTTGGCAACATTCCCCACAACAATACAATCGTTACAACGGTCGTCCATCATTGAGTATTTCTGGCAGTCCAGCAGCAGGTATATCTTCAGGACAAGCCATGACTGAGATGGAAAATTTGATTGAACAACTTCCGAAAGGTGTGGGTTATGAGTGGACTGGGATTTCTCTAGAAGAAAAACAGTCGGAATCACAAACCTTGTTTTTATTACTGTTGTCGATGTTAGTCGTTTTCCTTGTCTTGGCAGCGCTTTATGAAAGCTGGTCAATTCCATTCTCTGTGATGCTAGTTGTCCCTCTAGGGTTGATTGGCGCCTTTTTAGCAGTAATGTTACGTGGTATGCCAAATGATATTTTCTTTAAGGTCGGCATGATCACGATTATTGGTCTATCTGCAAAGAATGCTATTTTGATTGTTGAGTTTGCAAAAGCACTAAGAGAAGAAGGAATGGGTTTAGTGGAGGCAACCGTTGCAGCCGCTAAATTGCGCTTACGTCCAATCCTAATGACATCTTTGGCATTTACCTGTGGCGTTATTCCTTTAGTCATTGCCAGTGGCGCTAGTTCTGAAACTCAAAAAGCGATTGGTACAGGCGTCTTTGGCGGCATGATCAGCGCAACAATTCTAGCTGTTATTTTTGTACCGATTTTCTTTATTGTCGTCATGAGCATGGTTGAGAAATTCTCGAAACGTAAAGCGGCACATTAAGCATCAAAACTGAGAATAAAAGCTGTGGGTTAACGAGTTTAGCCCACAACAAATCTTTCATTTACATCTTTATTTCAGAATTGATTTAATAAACCATCAATATAGGTTTAATCATGAAAGCTACCAATCTTGATCCGAAACGCTGGTGGATATTGCTCGCTGTCGTGCTTGCATTTCTGCCGATTGTGATTGATATGACTGTACTGCATGTTGCGGTTCCCTCATTAACCCAATCGCTGAGTGCCACAAGTAACCAAGTCTTATGGATTATTGATATTTATCCATTACTTATGGCTGGACTTTTAGTTCCGATGGGAACTTTGGCTGATCGTGTCGGCAATCGTAAGATTCTGCTGATTGGCTTGGTTATATTTGGAATTGCCTCAGTCCTTGCGGCATTTTCCCAAACGGCTTCTATGCTGATTGCCGCACGTGCTTTATTAGCATTAGGCGGTGCCATGATTATGCCCTGTGTATTGGGTATTATTCGCAGAACCTTCGAAGACAGTCGCGAACGTGCCATTGCGCTGGGTATTTGGGGCACAATCGGATCAGCCGGTGCCGCCATTGGACCGCTCATTGGTGGGGGATTGTTAGAATATTTCTGGTGGGGTTCAGTTTTCCTGATTAACGTCCCAATCATGCTGGTTGTCGCACCAATGTGCTATTTCTTATTGTCCCGAAAAGAAGCTATAACCCCTGGACATTGGGCATTTGGTCAAGCGCTATTGCTGATTGTCGGTTTGATTTCGTTTGTATATGCACTAAAAGCAGGCTTAGGCGGTAAACAGTCGTTGTTGATTGTCTTGCCTTTGGTCGTTTTATCTATCGGCTTATTAACCATATTTGTACGCAAACAGCTGAATTCTCCTCAGCCGATGCTAGATCTTTCGCTATTTTCACGTCCTGCTATTTTAGCCGGCATTATTATGGCAATGGTTGCTGCAGGCGCTTTGGCAGGGGTTGAGTTAACTTTGGCAATGGAGCTGCAATATGTCATTCGTTTAACACCGCTGCAAGCCGGTCTTTTTATGGTTCCGATTATGGTTGCGGCCGCTATTGGCGGGCCTATTGCTGGTTTTTTATCCAATAAATTTGGACTCCGTCTGGTTGCGACCATGTCATTAATATTGGCAGCAATTGCGTTGGTCAGTTTGAGTTATTCAGATTTTCATCATCCGGGAATCATCGTTCCCTTTATTTTAGCTTCGATTGGATTAACACTGAGTATTGGTTTAACAGCTTCATCCATTGCGATCATGGGCTCAGTACCTGCAGAAAAGGGCGGTGCGGCAGGTTCACTTGAAAGTACAGGTTATGAACTGGGTACAGGACTAGGTATTACTTTATTTGGTGTTTTCATGGCCTATATATTTGGCAGTCATCTTCAAGTGCCGTCAGATTTAACTGCTGTTTTAGCAGAAAAAGCCAGACTTTCGATTGGTGATACCTATTTAGTGGCGAGCCAGTTACCCGTTGAACAAGGTACAGCATTGATTAACGCAGGTAAAATTGCCTTCAGTTCAGCTCATGTTAATTTATTATTAACAGCAGGGATTATCATCGGGATACTCTCCATTGTGGTATTTTTTATGCTAGCTAAATATCGAGATGAGAATTCATTGTGATGAAATTTATTTGAGGATCATCAAACAGAATGGTTAAGTTCAGACATCAATTTATCTTAAATTTATGGTTTAAATTAAGCCGTATTAATCTGAACTTAACACATTATAAATGAGTTGATGTCTTACGATTTAGTTGAATAGTAAAACAGCTGCCACCTAAGTTTTTGGATTTAGAATAATAAATATGACCTTGGTGTGCTTCAATAATTGCATCAATCACTGCCAAGCCTAATCCAGTACCGCCATCTAGACATGATCTAGAGTCTTCCAGTCGATAGAAGGGTTTGAACAGGTGTTTAAGATGCGATTCATCAATACCAGGACCTTCATCTTCAAACGTCAATACCCAATGTTCTGCTGTGGTTACAGATGTAATATTTATTTTTCCAGCATTCGAATATCTTAGAAAGTTAGAGAACAATGCAATAAAGACCTGTTCCATCCTTCTTATATCAACGCAAACCAATTTATCCGTCAAATTTAAAACAATAGTTAAACCTTTAACATGAAACCGTTCATTAAACATCTGCAGACATTTTTCAATACTATTTTTTAAATTGGTCTTTTCTAGTTCTAATCGTAATTGTTTATTTTCAATAAGTGTCAGTGTCCGTAAATCTTCCACAAGGTAAGATAAGCCTTCGACTTGGTTCAATAAGCTTAGGTGTAAAGCTTTATCGGCAATAAATATACCATCGACAATACCTTGCAAGCGACCTTGTAATATTGTCACAGGTGTTCGTAATTCATGTGCAATTGCAGCATTCCAAACAGTTGAATTCTTAACTGATACTTCAAGTTGGTTTGCCATTTCATTGAAGTTCTCAATAAGAGACTTGATTTCATGTGGAATATCATGATGTGGCTGTTTAATTCTGAGTGCTAAATTGCCTTGTTGAATTTGTTGAATAACATCTGCTAAATCACTAATTGGCTGTGTATAGCGTTTTCCATATTTAAAGGCGAGGATAGTAGAAAGAAAAAAGCCTGTTAATAGCACTAAAAACAGCCAGATAAAGTCAACGGAGGTAACTGAAAATTCATTTGAATTAATAACTTGTGTATTTAGAAAACCTATTTTTATCGCCCAGCTATAAACAAAATAGCCAATCATGAAAGATAACAGCGTAATGCCTAAATTGAATAGGCTCATCATGATAATAAACTGGAAGTTAATTCCAACAGAATTTTTAAAAAAGTTAAATTTCATGATTTTGATCTAAGCGATACCCCACGCCACGGACATTGATTAATAAGCCATTTACATCATTTTCTTCAAGTTTTTTGCGTAATTTGCTGATATGGCTATCTACAGTGCGATCTAAAGCATCACTTTCAGGCATACAGTTTTGGATCAATTCATTACGTGTAAAGACTTTATTCGGTGTTTTTGCCATCAAAAACAGTATCTTATACTCAGTTAACGTAAGGTTGAGCAACTGATTTCTTTGACCATTTGAAATGTAAACTTGATGATGATCTGGATTAATTTCAATATTTCTATAACGAATAATATTAGTTATTTCCATATTTTGGCTTGTACTTCGTCTAAGTACGGCTTGTATTCGTGCAATCACTTCGTTTGGGTTAAATGGCTTAATAATAAAGTCATCAGCACCCATTTTTAGCCCCATGATCTTATTCACTTGATCATCTAAGGCAGTCAGCATAATGACAGGTAAATGACTTGTTTGACGGATGATTTGTAGAATTTCCCAGCCATTTAGTTTGGGTAATTTAATATCAAGGAGAATCAGGTCGATAGAGTTGGCTTTTAGGCACTCTAAAGCTTGTTGTCCATCCAATGCACGGATGACCTGCATGTTTTCATTTTTTATGTATTTTTCAAGAATGTCACCAATATCATAATCATCTTCTACAACGAGAATGACGCTGTTTTCGAAGCTGTGCTGTAGATTTGGATACATATATTTTATCTTAGATGAAGTAGCTATGCATTTTAACATTTAATTGTGTAATGGAGATGATTAGACGAGCAGTCATTTATATTTGTAATTGAGGGGTGACATATAATAAAATTCGTTGCATATCAGTATTAATGAACAAAATGTCAATTATCATTCATTTAACATAATGGCTGTTATACGAAACGAGAGAGTGTTAGAACCCATTTAAAGTGTCTATATTCTCACCAATAAAAATGTCCGGTTTCTCCGAGGTAAAATATGACTTTTGAACAAAAATAAGCCATTGTTTATTCTTTTTATTTCCAACAAAATTCCAGAACTCATCTACTTCGAGAGATTCATAATGACTTTGCTGAGGCTGAATTTCATAGGTTGATTCAGTTAAAGTACGTAAAACTTTACCGATACTGATGCGCTCAACTTCAGCAATATCTCGTATACCGCTGCCTCTGACCATCAACTGTAATATTTTACGAGTAATACCTGACTTACATCCTAGATAGCTCAGTGCATGATCACCAATAAACTGACGTTTACAGTCTTTGCACTGATAGTTTTGTTTCCCATCTACTTTGATACCATTTTTCTTTATACTATCACTGAGGCAGGTTGGACATTTGATTGCTAGAGTTATTTGCATTTCTCTATTTTATCAAAATCCAATCGGCTTTTTCTTCAGCATACTTTTTGAAACACTACCAAA
>NZ_VPCB01000024.1:0-29432 GCF_013418435.1 Acinetobacter sp. YH12142
ACAATAGCAAGAGTGAACCACCTGATCCCTTCCCGAACTCAGAAGTGAAACCTCTTAGCGCTGATGGTAGTGTGGGGTTACCCATGTGAGAGTAAGTCATCGCCAGCTCATTATTCGAAACACCCCCAACTTAAACGTTGGGGGTGTTTTTTTATGCGTGGAAAGGAAAAAGATAGAGGGGGATACGGAAATTAAGCGCTGGTATCCAACGCTATAAGTTTACATAGAACGATAAAATTATCTTAACTGACGTCGTGCATGCTTTAATGCTGTTCTTAACCCTTCTTCTAAAGTTGGATGATAGAAAGGTTTATCCAAAATTTCATGTATGCTTAGTTCTTCTGAAATCATCCAAGCTAGCAAATGTGCTAAATGTTCAGCTTCTGCACAGAATAGCTCAGCTCCTAATAGTGTATGGTTAATTGTATCCACATATACTTCGGCAGCCCCTTTATTTTTAGCAGCAACAATCGCACGACCTTGTCTTTCGTAAGAAACGAAACCAATGACGAATTCTGTGTTTTTATCTTGTAGTTGCTTATAGCTTTGACCAATAGTTGCCATTTGTGGTGTAGAAAATAAGATGCCTAAAGGTGTTAGCGTCTTGATGGATTTAGTTTGTGGAAAATTTAAACAGTTTTGTACAGCAAACTTGCCTTCATGAGCTGCTTCGTGTTGGATAGGGGTATTGGTATGTGCATCACCGACGATAAAAATAGGATAATCTGCTAATTGCTTTGTATGAGGGTCGATCGGTAATTTTTTTAAATCTTTAAATTCCGCACTTATACGTTCTAAACCTAATGTATTTAATAATGTATGTCTGCCAGTTGCAGCTAAGACATAGTCAACTTGTAGCGTTTTTTGTACGTTTTCTTCAGTGTAGGTTAGATGAACTAGATCGCCTTCAACAGAGTAATGTTCAGGTAAAATTTCAAACTTTAGCTTTAACTCTTTACTTAATTCTTCCTGTGCGAGCTTTTGCAATATAGGGCTACTCAGTGAGCCAATTTTTCGACTACGTGCAAAAACGGTGGTGTTTATATTAAGCCGTGCTAAAGCCTGAGCTAATTCCAAAGCAATCACGCCACTTCCAATAACTGCGACAGATTTTGGGAGTTGTTCTAATTCAAATATCTGATCGGATGTAATTAATTTATCGCCTAATATTTGTTTTTGTTCAGTATCTATAGCAGGAGTTGTACCTACTGCAAGGATAAATGACTTGGCTTGATATGTTTGGTTATTTACTTGAATTGTATTTGAATCAATAAATTCAGCTTTTCCTGAAATTTTATGTTGGCTTGGCCAGCTTTTAACATCTTTTAACGTGGCTCTTGTAAAACGATCACGTAAGGTTTGAACATGTTGCATGACGCTAGAGGTATCAATTTCACTTTTGACATCTAGCCCTAAATTATCAGCATGTCCTATTTCGTACATACGGTTGGCAGTAGAGATAAGTATTTTACTGGGCATACAACCGACACGTGCACAGGTGGTGTCCCAAGGACCATCATTAATGATAAGAATATTTTGTGTTTTTTTAATTGCTTCTTTATAGGCTGAAATGCCTGCTGTTCCTGCACCGATAATGATGATGTCGTACATTTTTCTAAATTTCATTTTAAATAATTATAATTAAATATATAAAAAAACCCTCCATAAGGAAGGTTTTATTTCAAATACTTACATATTAATATTTAATGGATGTTGGTTGGCTCAAAGTTGTTGTAATAACGCCGTTATTATTCACTGATTGTCCTTCAAAAGTAATATTATTGAAAATATGTTTAAATTTGAGTACTGTGCCATTTAAAGAATTTTTAAATGTAAAAATATTAGTACCTTCTAAATAAATACTTCCAGAAAAATTTTGGGAATTTGAATTTGGAGTTTCATTTTCTATTCGACTACCAGAAATTGTTGAAATGCTTGGGATATCTAATACTTGCACGGAATTAGATTTAATTCGATAAGTAGCAAGAGTAGATGGATTCCCTGGCAATGAATTAATAGTGAAAGAAACTGATTCGACTTCAGGTGTATTTGGGTTGTCATTTGTTAGAACATCAAATGACGAGTTATTTTGTAATACAAACAGTTCCCCATCTGTTGATGTTGGGTCTTTATAGATGCTTAACGCACCCTTAGTTTCAGTTGTTTCGTCTTCATATGTTAATGTTACTTGATATTCACTATCTGTTTCATTCATTGAAACGATTCTTAACTGCTCTGTCTGACTTAAACCCCAACTTTGTTTATAAGGGTAGCCAAATACACCAGTAACCCAAATATCATTATATTTTTTATCAGTATTGCGATTATCAAAAATGATAATCATCGTTTTTCCAGTAAATGCATCAATTTGTTCTTGTGATAGTTTCATACCTGAAACTTCATCATCATTAACATCAAAGTCCCAGTTATTATATTTTTGAGGATTTACGCTATTTAGCGCAGTTTTAATTTGTTCGTCACCAAAAAGGATATAACAACCTGTATTTGCATATGTACCTGAATCCATACATTTTTCACGATAAAAAAATGCCGTTTTATCTTTGTCGAATAATTTTTTTGCATCTAGAGCTATTTGTAATGGACCTTGCGCAAATGTATCCATTGAATGATCAATATAGCCTTTTGCTGTTGATGCATCGTTAGGATCATAATTACCGAATAAATATTGCCCTTCACGTTTTAGAATATCTAACTGTGCTTTTGCAATTTCAGTTGGGGTTGTTGTACCACCATTGTTATTATTATTGTTTTGATTAGAAGAATCTGTTCCTTCGTTATTAAAATATCCATCACTACCACCACCACCACAAGCTGTAAGTATAGTGGCTAAAGTAAGTACAAGTGTCCCTTGAACGAATTTCATGAAGTACCCCAAAATAGTTATTTATGTATAGAAAAAGTTATATTGCGTAAAGATACCACACATAAAAAATGGCGCAAATAGCGCCATCTTTATATTCGTCATTTTATAGTGCAGTCCCGACACTTACACCAACGGTTGGACGTACATTCATAGAATTACACCCTGTTAGCAACAACGTTGTAAATAAAACTACAAACACGAATTTAGTCATTGAGCAAACCTTGAGCCTTAGCTTGATTGAAAAGAGATGTCGAACGAGAGCCGCTGCGACAAATCATCAAAATGGGTTTAGGGAGCTCATTATAATATTTGGCAAATTCCTTCACGTCTGTTTGAAAAATTTTACCACTTTGCACAGGTTGATACACAACACTCACATGAGACTTTTCAGCAATCCCTCTTAACTGTAAAACAGTCACTTCATTGCCCGCCTCACTATCTGGTCGATTCACAATCACAGATTTAAATTTAAGTTGCTTGAGTAAACTTGAAAATTTATCTGTGGTCATTTGTCCAGAGACACTTAAATTTGCATTTAAAGGCTGACTGCTATTATCTGCATATGTAGGTGCTGGAAAGATGCATGTTGCGATCAATAAAGCTTTTTGAATGAAAGCCTTAGTCATCCAAAAGATCCATCTGTTTTGCTAGTTGATATAGGTTATTTGAACGGTTACCTGTACGACAGAACATGAGTACTGGCTTTGGCAATTCATTAAAATGATTAGCAAAGTTACGGACATCTAGCTCAGAAATTTGACCCGCAACAACAGGTTGATGAACATAGTCTAAACCAGCGCTACGAGCTGCTTCTTCAATTTGAGCACTGGTTGGTTGCTCAGGACCACCTTCCATGTCAGGGCGGTTATTGATAATCGATTTAAAGCCTTTTTCAACCACTTGCGCTACATGTTCTGGGCCGATTTGACCTGCAAAACCAACATTTTCGCTCATTGAGTCACTCCATAATTTAATTCATAGATTTATGCTTTATGATAGCATTAAGCACAAACTTGAGCAGAATGTTCTTAAATTTTTATAAGCGATTACAACCATAAAATAACGCAATGGAGCGCGTATGCACGCCTATACAGTCGAACCACTGTATGTCAAAAGCGGACAAGATGTTATAGCTGCTGACTTTTATCGTCCAAAATCTGTTGAAAAACCTGCAGTCATTCTCATGGCACATGGTTTGGCGGCATTACGCCAGTTTAAATTAGTGCAATATGCCAAGCGCTTTGTACAAGCGGGCTATGCTGTCGTGTTGTTTGACTATCGCTATTGGGGGGGTAGCACGGGGCGTCCGAGAGAATTAGTGAACCTTAAAGCTCAACTTGAAGATTGGCGGACCATGATCGATCATTTACAGCAGCGTAAATCGATTGATTCAAGGCGCATTGTATTATGGGGAACATCGCTGAGTGGTGGCTATGTACTCAGTTTGGCGGCAGAGCTTAAAAATATTAAAGCGGTGATGGTACAAGTTCCATTTGTCGACGGCGCTGAAAGTGCAAAATTGTATCCCCTACAGCAATTACCCAAAGCATTAAAATTATCAAGTCAGGACTATATGGGCTCAAAAGTTGGGATGAGCCCAACGACTTTGCCTGTAGTTCATCCACATCGATTGTGTTTTTTACAGTCTGAAGACAGTTATGCGGGCTATTTATCGATTGTAAATCCTGATTTTTATTGGAGTGGCGAAATTCCGGCTCGGGCCTTTTTTAAATTAATTCGTTATCGTCCAATATTGGATGTCCGTAAAATTAGCATACCAGTACTTTTTATTGCAGCCAAAGAAGATGGTTTGATTCCCATCGAATCAAGCCGAGAAACTGCGACCAATATTGCACCGTATGTGCAATATTATGAGTGGGAAATGCAACATTTTGATATTTATCATGGGCAATGGTTTGAAAAAGCCATGGCAACCCAATTAGAATTTTTACATCAACATGTTGGAGTCAGCTAAATGATCGTTGTGTGTCCTGAATGTGGTGCAAAAAACCGTGTACCTGAAGAAAAACTCGAAGTTGGACCTGCATGTGGTCAATGTCATCAAGCATTGATTCCATTGGCGCCCATCGAGTTGAATGAAAAGAACTTTGCCAACTTTATTAGCAATAGTGATTTACCTGTGCTGATCGATTTATGGGCTGAATGGTGTGGACCATGTAAGATGATGGCGCCACACTTTGCACAAGTTGCAAAATTTAATCCGAAGGTGGTTTTTGCCAAAATTGATACCGAAGCAAACCCTCGATTGAGCGGTGCATTTAATGTTCGTAGTATTCCTACACTGGTTTTGATGAATAAAACCAACGAAATTGCTAGAATAAGCGGTGCAATGCGTGCTGGTGAGTTACAACAATGGCTCAATCAGCAGTTAAATCTACCTCAATAAATGTCAGCGCCAGGAGCTAAAGTGTCAGAAACTCATGTAAAACCTGAAGGAACGCTTTCCCTACAAACCATCGCGATGCCTGCAGACACCAACTGGAGTGGTGATGTTTTCGGTGGTTGGATCGTGTCACAAATGGACTTGGCCGGTGCAATTCACGCAGAGCGTTTCAGTCAAGGACGCTGTGCAACGATTTCAATTAACCAAATGACCTTCCTCGTTCCTGTGAAAGTCGGGGATGTCATCAGTGTATATACCAAAATTTTAAAAGTGGGTAATACCTCTATCCAAATGCAGATTGAAGTTTGGGATAGTCACGACAGTTCACGTGATCCAATTCGCGTAACCGAAGGTGTATTTACATTTGTCGCTGTCGATGTGAAAGGTGCTAAGCGTCAAATTCCTGCGGATGCAAAAGCTAAATTTGCTGCAGATCAAGCTTAATTAAAGTAAGACAAAAAAAGCCGCTCAATCGAGTGGCTTTTTTTATGAATAGTGGCTGAGAAATTAAAACATCGTGTTTGAGTTGGCACTGGTTTCAGGAATGCTTTGTTGCACATCCCAATGTTCGACGATCTTGCCATTTTCAACACGGAAGATATCAATAATCGCTTCTCCACGGTCTTGATTATTCTGCGTAGAGTGCACATGTAAATAGACCAAATCACCTTCGGCAGCGGCACGTTTGATCTGGTTTTTTGCTTCAGGATTTTGTTTAAAATACTGGGTAAAATAATCGACAAAAGGCGCTTTGCCATCAGGTACATGCGGATTATGTTGAATATATTGATTGCCAATATATCGGTCAGCATATGTCTTAACCTGATGTTTAAGAAAGACACCTTCATAAAAATCAATCACGATTTTCTTATTTTCCGCCGCTTGGCTGGTTTGAATATTGCTTTCAGCCGTTTGATTTGGAGTTGTTGGCGTTGCAGGAATAGTACTTTGACATGCAGTTAAAAACACCGCCATACTGATGAATGAAAGGGGAATGATTTTTTTCATAAAGTGCTCAATATATTTGTGTCGTGCAAGCATATTGAGCGGAATTAGGGCGTATAAATAGTAAAAAACAGTCTTGATTTTGCTGAAATTTGGTAAAACTTATACTTACTTAAAAGTAAGTTTTATTTACATTTATTTATTTTTCAGAGCAGATTTTTCCACCCAAGCCCAAAGCATTTCACATTGAATCGGTGCTTCACCAGATTCATCGGTGACTAAGACCTGTACTAAGGTTTCACCTTTTTCTGTGCTTTGCATTTGTCGTTGCTGTTCGGGTGTAAGCGTTGCGATGGCTTTCATCCCACCTTGGGTTGGACGTTTAAAATCAACTTTGAAGCTTTTAATCAGGACAATGGCACTGTCTGGGACGTTCATTGCTGTGACAAAGCCTGTGGCTGTTTCTGCGATCAGCGCCATGGCACAGGCATGTACTTGCCCGATATGGTTTTGCATCGCCTTATGATTGGCGATGCTCACCTCAACACGCTCAGGGCTGACATGTTGATAACGAATTTTAGCGGTACCGACCATAGGCACGACGCGACCAAATGCTTGACTGAGCAAACGACTCTGAAGACCTTTCGGTAATTTAGATGATGCGTTTACGATTTTATGTAGGCGGTTTGGTCGTGTCATGTCGTCCTCTATGGCAAATGTAATGCCTTAGTCTTTAAAGTTATTAAATTGAAGCGGCACACCAAACTGTTGCTCTTTTAAGAACGCCATCACTTGTTGCAAAGTGTCACGTTTCTTGTCAGTCACACGAATTTTGTCGCCTTGAATAGAAGATTGCACTTTAATGCCGCTTTCTTTAATGGCTTTATTGATTTTTTTTGCAGTATCAGAGTCAAGACCGTCTTTTAGTTTGATCACTTGAATGACGTTTTTACCAGAAGCGGTCATTTTTTGTGGATCGAGCGCTTGAATGTCGACTTTACGTTTGAAGAAATGATTTTCGAGCATGGTATACACTTGCTCACATTGGAAATCGCTTTCTGTTGAGATTTTGATTTCCTTATTTTTCTCATTTAACTCAATTGAAACGTCTTGACCACGGAAGTCAAAACGCGTCGCAATTTCTTTTTGCGTGTTTTGAACTGCATGATTTACTTCAAAAACTTCTAATTCGGAAACAATATCAAAAGAAGGCATAGATTAGACCTTTACAAAGGGAAAGAATATCTGAGATGCTAGGGATGTTTTCTTCATTTGCCAAGTGTTGTTTACATCAAAAGGAGTGCGCAATGATCCGTAAACAAGAAATTACAACATTTGAGTTCCCAGAAGACTCGATTATCTGGGATGTTCGCGATGCAAGTGCTTATGCTGAAGCACATGTGAAAGGTGCGGTTAACCGACCGATCAACGCATTGTCATCAGATGCACTGACTCAGGTGTCAACGGATCAACCCATTTACATTTTATGTGGTGGCGGAAGTAAAGCTCCACGTGCAGCAGAGTTACTAGAGGGTTTTGACAGCTCACGTGAATATGTAATCTTAATGGGCGGCACGCGTGCTGCTCGTGATGCCGGTCTTCCTTTGGAACAAGGGAAATAAGATCGAATCAAAAAAAGCGCCGAAAGGCGCTTTTTTATTGCAAGTTATTTTTCTTGAGGTGGTGCTGAGGGCACCTGACCTTGAAAATAAGGTTTCTTGGTTTTTTGTTTCGCTTTGGCGCGTCGTATAAAACGTGCTGCATGAATTTTATCGAGTAGCTGTGTTGGAATAGGGCAGGCTTCTTTTAAGACTAGCGCGGCAATGATTTCACTACAGAGCGGTGCATACAGGAAACCTTTAGAACCGAGTCCACTACAGCTATAAATGTGCTGATCTTCATGGACTGCACCAATTACCGGGAAAAAGTCTTTCGTCTGTGCGCGAATCGCAGCACGTCCATGCCATTGCTCAATCGGTGCTAAGGTTTTGGCAAAGTCAGGGAACACACTGTGGATAAGTTCATAGTTATGCACATGGTCTTCGGTGAGAACGTCGGTGTCATCACGGCCGGGATAAAATGACGCGCCCATAATCATCTGTTCGGCATCCAGTTGCATACAATAGCCTCCATAACTATAGGCGGTATGCATATCCATTTGTTGAGCGGGGTTGTTCAACCAACTGACTTGTCCACGAATGGCACGCAGCTCTGGATAATCTGTTTGTAGCTGCATACTTTCACGTGCTGCACAGAGAATGACATGTTCGACAGATGGAAGCTGCTGATCCTGTGTAAATAGCGCAACGCCATTTTGTTGCTGCTCAATGCGTTGAATATCTGCTTGTAACAATTCAATGTGCGGATGTGCCAAGATTTGGTCACGAAGCTGATGTGGACTGACCGCGCCTGCTTGTTTGAGGAGCAGGGTTGGAAATGCTGAAGCTAATTGATTTGGCGTGCCTTCTTCAGCAGCTAACACCTCTGAAGGATAAGCTTGAGCTAAATCAAGGTATTCTGCTTTATTTTTTAAAATAGATTGGTGAATCTGTAAGGGACGAAATGCCTTGAAGTTTTGATAATGCTTGAGCGCATATAACCAACTGAGGGTCATCAGATGCTCAGCACTTTGTTCAATTGGACAGAGTTTAGGGTTGAGTAGAGCAAGAGGATTACCCGACCCACCGCTGAGTGGTGCTGATTTCTCGTAAATACGCACTTGATGCCCGCGTTGAGCAAATGCCCAAGCACAGCTTAAACCTGCGATGCCAGCGCCAATAATTGCGATTTGACGAGGGTTATGACCTACAGTGATTTCAGAATTTTTTTTTTCGTCTAAAGTGGGTATGTCCGCAACTTCGGATTGATCATCTGAACTTTCAGGTGAGAGCCAAAAGGCTTTGAGCATTTCACGTTTATGTGCAAAGCCACGTGGTCGTGTAATAGTAATGCCATGTTCACGTAAGCCGCGTTTGAGTACACCGGCCACACTAAATGAGGCGAAGGTCGTCCCAATGTCCGATAGACGCACGATATTTTTGAGTACGTTTTCTTCCCACATGTCAGGATTACAGGCAGGTGCAAAACCGTCCAAGAACCATGCATTGACTGTAGTAGTTTTTGCCATGACAGGAAAAACGTCGTGTGCATCGCCTAACCAAAGATCAATCGAAAAACGTTCTTCTGGAAAATTGAGTCGATGACATCCCGCAATAGGTTCAGGATATTGCGCAATCAGTTGCTGTGCCAATGGCTGTAATTCAGGCCATGCATTTAATGCACGAATGAGATCTGCTTTAGATAAAGGGAATTTTTCTACAGAAATAGCATGTAGATGACTGTGATTATTTGGACGAACCTGTTGCCATAATTGCCACAGGGCCAAAATATTTAAGCCTGTACCAAAACCTGTTTCGCCGACACTGAAATATTCAAAATCAGTCAGTGCCGCAAGGCGAGTGTCGAGGTCATTCCCTTTTAAAAACACATGACGTGTTTCGAGTAGGCCGTTATCCTTCGAAAAATACACATCACCAAACTGTTTAGACACTGGTATATCAATGCCATCGATCATTTGCCAATCGAGATCGGCAGTCTGAATTGCACCTGACAAAACTCAAGCAACCTTTAAATTGAAGTAGAAAAACGAATTACCATTGACGACGACGTTTGGTATAGACGTAACTGGCCAATAAGAAACCTAAAATCACGCCAACACCCAGTGTGGTCCCGCCGTATAAAAACATCTGCGCGCTACGTTCACTTTGTAGCACTTGTACTTGTACGCCCAAGCTATCATTTTTAAGTTGTAATTCTTGGTTTTGCGCCAAGGCTTCAAGGTTAGCTTTTTCTAACTGTTGTAAGCGTACAGATTGGTCTTTGACCATTGCTTTGACTTTGGCATCTTGTAGCGCTTTATTTTTTGCCAATTGTTCAATGGTCAATGGATTCGCATCTTGAGGTTGACCATTAGGATTGACGGTTGCCGCCACTTTAATGATGCCCGGTTTATTGGCAGGAATGGTATGCGGCACAGGATTGGGAGGAGGTGTTGCAGTCGTTGCTTGAGCAGCAGGGGCTACAGCAGGTGCAGGAGCCGGTTCTTCAGCCCATGCAGTTGAACAAATTAAAGATAAGCCCAGTAAACTAGAAACAACGACGCGCATGAACCTTATCCTTTAGGAAATGCTTTGTTAAATGGTTTGACATCAATTTGGCCATAAACCCCTTCTTTGAGGAAAGGTTCATCTGCCAACCATTGGTCTAGGGCTTCACGACTATCAAAATCGACAATGATCGTACTGCCATAAAAACCAGCTTGCGGGTTAGCCGGATCTTTAGGCATCGCACCTGCAACAATCAGACGACCTTCATCATCAAGTTTTTGTAGACGTTCAAGATGTTGAGGACGAACCGCAAGGCGCTTTTCCACTGTACCTTCATTATCTGTACAGCTTACGACGAATAATGGCATGACTTTTCCTGATTTTTGACCGAATGGATTATTCTGAGGTCTTAAAGTATTTACGTAATACAATAAACTGAATAATGATAAAGGAAAACATCACGATCATGTCACCAAAAGCAGTGAATTCACCCCAATATTTTCCGTCTGCAAACAAATAAGCGAAAAAGGTGTGTAAACATGACATCACCACGAACATTGCAGCCCATGCATAGTTCAATCGTTTCCAACCGACAGCGGTTAAATTTAAGACTGGACCAAATAAACGTTCGATGAGTGGTTTCTTATCTTTACTAAACAGTGGAGAAAGTAAAAACGCCCCAGCAAACACTAAGTTCAGTAAAACGGCTTTTAACCGAATATAAAAATCATCGCTTAGCATCAGGGTAATACCACCAAAAATCACGGTCATGAACAACACAATCCATTGTTGTTTATCTAGACGGAATTTTTGCATGACAAACAATGCACCATAAACCACAAGCATGGAAATGATGAGACCTGATGTTGCCACAAGAATGTTATTGTTATCGACACCCCCAGCAGAACCAATTAATTGTAATAATGGGTGCTGCGTATCTTTTGGATCTACAGTTTTATATAAATAAAAGAAAATAATGAGTGGCACAAAGTCTAAAAGTGCTTTCATGTTAGAGTATCTAAATCTGATCAAATAAATGACATAGTATAGAGATGCAAGGCGTAGATTTACATACACACAGTAATATTTCTGATGGTACTTTGTCACCAGAGGCTCTGGTGCAGGCCGCAAGTGCTATTGGAATTCATACGCTGGCTTTGACTGATCACGATACGATGGACGGATTGTTGGCTGCAGAGCAGGTTGCGCATGAATTAAAGCTGCAATTAATCTCTGGTGTGGAGATTTCTAGCCAGTGGTCGAGACCTGCGACCAAAAAAAGTTATGGTGTGCATATCGTCGCTTTAAATATGCAAAATCCTGCGCCCTTACAAGCCTTATTAATGGATCAAAAGCGTATTCGAGCGGAACGTGCTCGGCAGATTTGTGACTTACTGATACCGTTAATTGGTCAAGATATTTATAGCGATGTGGTTGCCAAAGTCGACCATATTCCAGATCGGGTAACACGTACCCATATTGCCAAAACTTTGGTGGAAAAGGGGGTAGTTTCACGTCCACAACAAGCTTTTGATAAATATATTAAAGAAGGCAAAAAAGCTTTTGTAAAATTTGAAGGTCCGAGTCTTGTTGAGACCATTGAGGTGATTCATGCCAGTGGTGGCTTTGCAGTGTTAGCGCATCCAACGCGTTATGATTTATCTGCGACCAATATTCGTTATTTGATTGAAATCTTTGCTGAAGCGGGCGGTGATGCAGTGGAATTACCACCGGCAATTGAGCCATTATCGACTCGTCAAATGGTGGATCGTATGATTGCTGCCTTTAACTTAAAAGTTTCTGTTGGGAGTGATTTTCATGGTGACAATATGCCATGGATCAAACTCGGCAACATCCCTCGAGTGAAAGAAGGGCAAGTTGGAATCTGGGACAGTTTTAAGTCACATTGACATCAGGATCTTCGATAAACGGTGAAGTTCGATAATGCTGAATGTTACGGTAAAGCAGATAGAGGCAGCCCACGGCAACGCATGCCCAGAACCATGCCTTGAACAAAAACGCGATGATAAAAACACTGATGGCGATTATGCACAACAGTAGACTTGTCACGCGTTGAGGATGCCTCTTGGTCAGCAAGGCAGATTGCATGGTAGGTTGATGTTTAAAATTGCGATAAGGAATAAAATCAATGGCGCTTGAGAGTGCCAATTCGAGTTTATCAAAATGCCGTGCCTGTGAACTGATACGATAGCTCTGCCCATAACTGGTTTTCAGTTTGAGGAGATAACCGGGTTGATCTTCTTCACGAACGGCATGAATTTCCGATAAATAAGGTAAATCCAACGTAAGCCGTGTTGGAATCTGCTCAAAATAGATATTCCCCGTATAGGGCATGGCAAAGTAGTTTTTCATTTGATGAAAATCATCAAGCTGATCATGCGCATATAACTGCACGATGGTGCGCGTACGTGCCAAATAATGCACCCAAATCTGTTGCCCAATGAGGGCAGAATTCAATTGCACATGAATGTTTAAAAACAAAGTACTCGCAAAGACTTGATGGAGATCGACGCTAAACCATTTCGCCTCTTCAAGTTCATTGAGCTTTAAGAGCAATTGTTGCTGTTTGCCTTGCCACCAATGTTCACGGACATCTCGATAATCCACAATCACAGCATCTGAACTGCGTAAGGCGTGTTCTTTTAAATCCAAAGCCAATTTGGGATCAATCAAATGCTGTTGAATCCAAAATGGAAATTTGATTCTTTGCGATTTGTCACGAAATATACTGATGACAAATAGAGCACTCATCAGGAATAAGAATTGCCAATTGCTTTGCCATGATGTGAATAATATGCCTTGCCATGCTAGGAGTAATGCGATGCTAAACAGCAACACAACGAACATGAAAATCACAGCAAGCGCTTTGCAAGGATGCAGAATCGGTTGTGGCTTATAAGTGAAAATCCGTTTTTTTATTTTCATGATTTTTCCTTATTATGGGTGTTGTATGGATCATGGATCTGAATGCGATCCGTGCATTCAGGCGAAACGCATACCAATTATAATAAATTATGATCTTTAGCTTGAATCGGTGGTGGGGTGGGTTTTCCTAAAGTTCCAAGAAGTTCAATTTCAATAGTACGCACCATCGAGTCCAATGGAAGGTCATTACTTTGTGTACCAAAGGGCTCTTCAATCTCAGAACTCAGCGCATCTAAGCCTAAAAAGGTATAGGCCAAAATCCCGACCAAAAGGGGGGTCGCTAGACCTAAAGTAGAACCCAAGCTAAAGGGTAAGACAAAACAGAAAAAATAAACGGTTCGATTCAGCAAGACTGAATACGCAAACGGTAATGGCGTGGTGGCAATACGGTCACAGCCGGTTTGTACGGTGCTGAGTTCCATCACATGCTGATTCATCTGGGTATAAATAATATCTGAAATCTCACCATCTTTGAGCGCTTGCATCAGCTCCCATTGAATCAAACTCAACGTGTACTGCGGTGCATTGGCTTGTTGGTATAGTTGGGTGATGGCATTCGCGCTCATGCCGCTGGTTTCAACCAGTTCTGTGGGATTGGCAGTTTGATGGCGGAGTCGGTCACGTAAAACGTTGGCAAAGACGATCACATGTTGAATCACACGTTCACGACGGCCTTGACTGAGTAAACGGCAGTCACGGTCAAAATGTCGCGCGTTGGCAATCAAAATGCCCCATAAACGCCGAGCTTCCCACCAACGGTCATAGCAGGCTGAGTTTTTAAAGCCCAAGAAAATCGACAGCACAACACCGATCAGGGTAAAGCCGACCAAAGGAAATTCGGTAAAATGGAAGATATCGACATAGGATAAGCCGCCCACAATGGCAGACAGCAACATAACGATCCCGAGCGGCGGTAAAACCTTAGGTAAAATCGTTCCTCGCCAAGAAAATAGCAGTTTAAAAATACTCGGTTGGTCACGGACGATCATGTTCGAATGATAATTTCTAGTTTTAAAAAATTATGATGATCTTCGGGTTTGCTCAAGCACTTGTCAATAACTGTTTCATGCAGATGAGTGTGCTTGGAGCAAGCCATGTTCAGCAAAGGAAAAACTCCCTTCTGTTGAGATAATACAATGATCGATCAGTCGAATTTCCACCAGCTGACAAGCCTGCTGAATGAGTCGAGTCAATTCAAGATCGGCAGCAGAAGGTTCTGCACGACCGAAAGGATGATTATGTGCAATGACAATACTGCTGGCATGTTCAGAAATGACATAACGCAGCAGTTGATTGATGGAAATTTCACAGGTATTGAGGCTGCCATAAAAAAGTTTTTTAAAGTTTATTTTTCTTAAATGCGCATCTAGACAAAGCACGCCAAAGACTTCTTGACGTTCCGCTAAAAATTCAAAGCGAAGAAAGTTTTGCAATTGTTCAGAATGTTGCAAGTGTAAGGCTTCATTTTGAAAATGTTGACTCACATAGCGTTTACCGAGTTCTTTTACCGCCATGAGCTGCGCATATTTACTGTTTCCGATGCCATGAAACTGGCGCAAATCCTCAAGTGACGCATTCATTAGCGCTTGCAACTGACCAAAATGTTGGATCAGGAGTCGTGCGAGCTCGACAGCAGAATGCTGCTGGGAACCAGAGCGTAGGAAAATAGCCAGTAGCTCAGCATCGGATAAACTTTGTGCGCCTTGATGAATCAGGCGTTCACGTGGGCGCTCTTGTTCAGGCCAATTTTTAATTGATTTATTCATTATTCTTAGACTTTTTTATTATCAGTCAATCGGCTTTTTCACAGCAGATTGTTGGGTCAGTGCATATTTAATGCTATTGTGAGCGCCACTGCAACAGATAGGTAGCCTGTTCGTGAGCTTTGATTTAAGTGTAATGCCCACAAAAAATATTCTTTTAGGTGTCACTGGTGGTATCGCAGCCTATAAAAGTGCCATTCTTGTCCGTCGGTTAAAAGATGCCGGATTTGATGTGCGCGTGGTGATGACTCAAGGTGCGCAAGCCTTTGTGACCTCGCTAACGTTTCAGGCGCTTTCAGGCAACCCTGTGCATACCGAATTACTCAATCCCGAAGCAGAAGCGGGCATGGGGCATATTGAATTGGCACGTTGGGCTGATTTGGTATTGGTTGCTCCTGCAAGTTGTGACACGCTGGCAAAATTTGCGGCGGGTTTAGCAGATGACCTTCTTTCGACACTTTATCTTGCGACTAAAGCACCCGTCTGGGTTGCCCCTGCGATGAATCAGCAAATGTGGGCAGCCAAAGCGACACAGCGTAATTTAAATACACTGGTTGAAGATGGCGTACATGTGATCATGCCCGATGCCGGTTCTCAAGCCTGTGGTGATGTGGGCTTAGGGCGTATGCCTGAGCCAGAAGATTTAGCGGATCAAGTGACGGCCTATTTTCATCAAGCACAGCGAGCTATTGCTGAAAAATTTGGCATGCTTGCAGGCAAACATGTGGCGATTACAGCCGGTCCAACACGTGAGTCGATAGATCCTGTACGTTATATTTCCAACCACAGTACAGGTAAAATGGGGTTTGCACTGGCAGCGGCTTGTTATGCAGCTGGGGCTAAAGTAACGCTGATCGCTGGACCCGTCAGTTTAGATACACCAAATGGTGTACGACGGATTAATGTGCAGTCTGCAATTAAAATGTTAGACACCAGTCTGCAAATGTTAGATGAAGGCTGTGATATTTTTATTGCAACAGCGGCTGTTGCTGATTATCGCGTGGCAGAAGTTGCAGAGCATAAAATCAAAAAAGCTGGCGATGAACTCAATGTGGCTTTAATTAAAAATCCAGATATCGTTGCAACAATTGCGCAGCAGTCAAAACGTCCATTTATGGTGGGATTTGCCGCTGAGACACGCAATGTCGAAGAGTATGCTGCAGGCAAACTTGTGGCAAAAAAACTCGATATGATTGCGTGCAATGATGTTTCACGTAAAGACATTGGTTTTGCTTCAGATGAAAATGCCATGACCGTGTTCTTCGCCGATCAATATCAAATGGAAAAGCGTGATTTAGAGAAAGCTTCAAAACAAGAAATTGCACAGCAATTGGTGGAAGCCATACATGATGCGCTACATCATGAGCCTGAAACGGACGATGAATAATTTCAGTTGATTCCTTAAAAATCCCCGCAATGTTCGGGGATTTTTTTATGGCGCTTTTTAGATGTTTTGTTTAAGGCTCGTTATTGAAGAAATCACAGGGGGACCGGTTTCATATTGAAAATTTGACGGCTAGGAAACTACTACCAAAATGGTCATTTTCAACAAAAATATGTCAGCAAGAGACCAAGGCTGTCAGTGTTTTAAAACAGTAAAAATGCAATTTAAGTGATTGATATCAAAATTAAATATAAAATTGAGAAATCTTGATAATTTGGCTTGTACTGTGTGTTTTATTGGCTATTATGAAGCAAACAATGAGGAATGTTTGGATCGGAATCTGTGATCGGTCTGACTTTTTCATCAAGAATAAATGCATCATGGGGGATGCAATATGTTTCGATGGCTCACCATTTTTTTACTGTTGAGTTTGGCTGGTTGTAGCTATTTTGTCTCGACAGATGAATTATCTCGGCAGATTGAGCAGCAGATGCAGCACGAGTTTGATCAGAATCCAGATTATCGGCAGTACCATTTACGGATTCAAAATATAAAAGTATTAGAACGTAAGGGATTAAGTTTTAAGGCTCAGGCGACGCTGCAATACGATGGTCAGCCTTATACTGTTTTGGTCGAGATCTACAAAGACCTGCAAGGCTATGCATGGAAAATAGATGAAGAACAATTTGCCTTCATTGACGAAGCTGAAATTGCAAAGTATCAGGCGCAGTTAGATCAAGAGTTGAATCATTTGGTTGAGGAATTGGAACAACCAACAGAAGAGGTTGAACCTGTTACATCGGCGCCTGAGAGTTATGTGGGTATGCGTGAGGAAGAAGATCCATCTGATTATCAATGGACTGGCTATGATGATGAACCTTTTCCCAAAGGGAATATTACGGTCAATAGTCATTGAGTGATGATGTGACTGTTTAGATGATTTAGCTGAGTTGTCGATCTTACCAAGCAAGCACTTTAAGAAACATGAAAAATAAAAAAAGCCCGCAAAATAGCAGGCTTTCACTTTTTGAAGATTAATCTTCTAAAACGACTTTAGGATGATCACGTAAATAGTCTTCAGTACGTTGCATTGCATCTTTAATATTTTGGATGGCATTTTCCACATCTGCAAAGGTTTTGGCATTGCCACCACTTAAAGCCTGACGCCATTTTCGAGCACCTGGTAGATTTTGGAATAAACCTAAAATATGACGGGTAATGATAGAAAGCGGCGCACCTTCTTCCATGCGTTTAGCAATATACGGTAGCATCTGATCGATAATATCGAAACGGTTGGGTAATTCGAGATCCCAAAGCTGACCGATCTCAGCCAATAAATACGGGTTGTGATAAGCCTCACGGCCAATCATCACGCCATCAACATGTTGTAAATGTTGCTGCGTTTCAGCAAAGGTTTTCACCCCGCCATTAATTTCGATCAATAAATTTGGACGTTCTTGTTTCAGACGATAAACATCTTCATAACGTAAAGGTGGCACATCACGGTTTTCTTTTGGCGACAACCCTTGCAGCAGGGCAATACGCGCATGCACGATAAAATTGTCACAGCCAGTCTTTGCCACGGTATCGACAAAATGTAGCATTTCTTCATAAGACTGCATGTCATCAATCCCGATGCGGTGTTTCACGGTCACTGGAATATCAACAGCATTTCGCATTTCAGCAATACATTCTGCAACCAAATCAGGCTCTGCCATCAAGCATGCGCCAATTTTATTGTTCTGAACGCGGTCACTCGGACAGCCGACATTGAGGTTTACTTCATCATAGCCCCAGTCCTGTGCCATCTTGGTACAGGTCGCTAAATCTTTAGGATTTGAACCACCTAGCTGTAACACAATCGGGTGTTCTTCGTTGTTATAGTCCAAATGACGATTCGCACCGCCAAATAAAATCGCACCTGTGGTGACCATCTCGGTGTAGAGAATCACAGTAGGGTTAAACAAGCGTGCAAAGAAACGATAGTCACGAGTCGTCCAATCCATCATCGGCGCAACACTAATTCGTGGTTGAAGTTTATTTTCAATGGGTTGGAGATCAGTCATTAAAAAAACACGCCTTAAAAGAACAAGATGGAAGAACGAAATGGAAAATGGTGAAGAAATACCAAAAGCTGTCCGAAATACGATGAAAAAAACCGCATTTCAAGACGCGCGCAATATTAGCATAAATTGTGGTTTGGGGCATGGTCTTGCTAGTGTGCCGTATTCAAAGTCAGGCTAGAAAGAGTTGGAAGTGCGGCTTAAGCAATTTAAATTTTTATGTGATTAATCTATAATTTTATAAACTTTATTGTATGGTTTCTCAGCAAATTTAACTGCCTGCCTTTATGTCTTTATTTTCCCAATATCTAATGCAACGCCAATTTTGTATCTCGTTTGAATATCTAACGACGCAAAAACCGCATTTGGTCCCAACGACATTTGCGGGCTTTCCTGTGTGCATGACATTGGCTGACCGTGTACAAAGTGACACGGATATTGCTCCTCTAGAAGCGCTGCATGACTACCCTCAAAGCATTGAAAAAATTCTGCATTATTCGGGGAAAGGTCGAGATATCTCAGATTTTCAAACTTTTCTGAAAGATGCTCAGCAGCACGGGGTAGAGAATTTACTTTTGCTCAGTGGCGATAAACTCAAGCAGCATCAGGATGGGGCAAATGATCCGACTCTACGGAGCCGTTATTTAGAGTCGGTCAATCAAGTCATGGCAGCCAAAGACTATGGCGGGTTTTATTTAGGGGTAGCATTTAATCCTTTTAAATATGCAGAAGCAGAAAAGGATGCGCAGTATTTTAAATTGAATAAAAAAATTCAAGCTGGCGCTGACTATGTGATTACACAGTTGGGCTTTGACATGGATGTGTTGAGCAGTTACCAACGCTATATGCAGCAATACTATCCACGTGTACCTGTACTGGCTTGTGTCATGCCGCTGACATTTGCCCGTGCCCGTTTTATGGCCAAGCAAAAAATCGCAGGCATCGTGCTTTCAGCAGATGTATTAAATTTTTTGCAACAAGAACAGCAAACTGACGCCATACAAGCTGAACAGAATGTCTATGCCCGCTGTGCCTTACAAATTTTAATGTGTCAGCATTTGGGTTATGCAGGGGTTCATTTATCGGCTTGCCATAAAGTGGAAGAGCAAGAGAAGTTGCAAAAAGCAATTTTGCAATTTGCGACATTAACGTTTGAACAGTGTTTGGCAAAATGGAAAATGCTTTGGCGCTCTAGTGTAGAGGTGAACTTCCAACCGACGGGCGCAAATAACCATAAGGCTCCAGTTGAACAAGTTTTGAAATATAAAAGTATGCATGTCATGCATGAGTTATTTTTTAGTTCAAAACTGGCCAAAGGGGCGGGATCTTATATTTTTTCGGCCAAATTATGGCAAAAACCGAAAGCTGATGCGGCCTTGCTGAAAACAGAATTTATCAGTAAACATGGCATCGTGGGCTGTGAAAATTGCGGACAATGTCGTTTAGGTGAAACCTTATATATTTGTCCTGAAACCTGTCCCAAAGGATTAGCCAATGGACCCTGTGGTGGCTCCAACCTTGACCGCTGTGAGTTTGAAGACCGTGAGTGTATACACTCGGTCAAAGCGCGGTTGGCGAAAGCCGTGGGTCAAGAAAAAATGCTGAAGCAAGAGCTCATCCCTACCGTTGCAATTGAAACTCGGCACAGTAGTTCTTGGAAAAACTGGTTCGTTCCACCGACATCGCCACCAACAGAACATTAATTCACTTAAAGCATTATTCAGTCTGAAGCCTTCATAAAGGTGAATCTTTCAAGCGCTAATCATTCTAAAAATCAGACGAATAGTCGTATAAAAAAATGAAAAAGATGAAATAAACAATTAAGATCAACAGCAGATGAAAATCAAAAATCAAAAATCAAAAATCAAAAATCAAAAATCAAAAATCAAAAATCAAAAATCAAAAATCAAAAATCAAAAATCAAAAATCAAAAATCAAAAATTAAAAATAGAAATTTGAAGAATTTGGGGAATACCACATGATGAAAAAGACCTGCTTAGGAATAGCTTTAGTTTTCACATTGTCAGGCACAACAGGCTGTTCAGTTGTCATGGCAAGCAAGCAGCCAAACAAGAAAAATACCGAAATGATTCAACAAGGGCTGTCTCGTAACTTGGTGATTGCTGAATTTGGCGCACCAATCACCTCTGAATATAAAAATGGCAAACGTTATGAAATTTATACCTTTACCCAAGGTTATTCGACTGCCAGTAAAGTCGGACGTGCATTTTGGCATGGTGCTGCAGATGTGGCGACCGTGGGGTTATGGGAACTTTTAGGAACACCTGCCGAATCCGTTTTTAATGGAAAGAAAATGTCCTATGAATTGATTTTTGATGAAAATGATCTGTTAGAACGTTATACCTATCTCACACAAGATGAAACCAAATAGTTGAATACAGAGATATTTTGATTGCATGCTGGTAAACAATTGCGCTAAGTTCAAATGGTAGAAAAATAAACGAATTATCCATTGGAATTTAGCAGGCATGATGCTACTTGAAGAAATATTCAAAAGTAAAAAGTCGGAACATACCGACCAATTTAATTTACGCATTCATCGAGGTTTAAGTTGGCTGAAAAAGTCGATTGATCTTCAAGATGATCTCGATTTGCAATTTATCAGTTTGTGGGTGTCCTTCAACGCAATATACGCGCAAGACTTACAGATTGCGCAGGACAAGCAAAGCTTAAGGCAGTTTTTATATGTGATCTGCCAAAAGGATGCAGAGCATAAAATCTATAATATTTTATGGGAGCGTTTTAGTCAGCCGATACGGTTGTTTTTGGATAATCCCTATGTTTATCAGGGCTTTTGGGATTATCAAAATCAAAAAATTAGCCATGACGCATGCAAAGAGGGCTTGGCGCATGAAAAACAAAAAGTACTGCACGCGCTTAAAGAAAAAGATTCCGTTGATATTTTAATGGTGCTGTTCAATCGCATGTATACGCTACGCAATCAAATGGTTCATGGCGGCGCGACCTATAAAAGTTCGGTCAATCGGAAACAACTTCAAGATGGCTGCACAATACTGTTGGCTCTCTTACCGGTGTTTATGGTGATTCTTTTGGAAAATGCAGAAACCTTGGATTTAGGCAAACCCTTTTATCCTGTGGTGCAGGTCAGTTAATTTCAAAAAAATAAAGCCACAGTAATGTGGCTTTAGAATAATGATCCAGACATTTCATTGTGGATATTTTAGTTGCCGCGCAGTATAGAGTTGATCGATCAATACAAAAAATCCAGCAGCAATGACTAAGGCTATCCCTGTCATGCAGGTGGTGGTCCAGCCGCCATGATGCCAGGCGAATACGCCCAAAGCTGAGCCACATGCACCACCGACAAAATAAAAAGTCATGTAAATTGAATTGATTCGAGAGCGTGCAATCGGGTTGAGTTGGAAAATAATATTTTGATTACAGCTATGCACCATTGCCAAACCTAGATTGATTAAACCATAGCCCAAAATATAAAAAGCAAGAGATGATCCACCCAAATACAGCAGTCCCCAACTGAGGGCTAAGATGCTACAACCGAGCCAAGTTAATTTTCGGTTAAAACCCAAATCCGCCCAACGCCCAATCCATTGTGTTGATAGCGCACCAAACACACCAACTAAAGTCACGACACCGACCCAAACATCGGCCAATTGAAAAGGTGGCTCAGTCAGTAACATGGCAATGGTGGAAAACAGCATACTCATCGCGGCAAAGACACAGCCCCCAATCAGAGAACGGAAAATTAACCGTGGCTCATGTTTGAGTAATGCACCCATGGATTGGAAGACTTGGCTGTAGGGCATCCGTGTGATGCTGACCACGGGCAGACGTTTTTTGAGTAAGAGTGCTAATACCAACATCAAGAGCGCACTGAGGATGTAAATCGATTTCCAATGAAACAGATAGGACAATAAGCCAGAGAGACTGGTCGATAACAGAATGCCGACCAATAACCCACTCATTAAAAAGCCAACAACTGCCCCAATTTTTTCAGGTCGTATCGCAACAGTGACCAAAGGGATAAGAACCTGAGCAGCCACTGAAAATAGCCCCGTGATAATGGTTCCTGCCCAAAGCATGTATAGATTGGTCGAAAAAGCACAGAGGGCTAAACCCACAGTCGCACCAAGCATAAGCAGAGGAATAAATTTGGCTTTATTTACAATATCGCCAATCGGCACAATAAACAGTAGACCCAAAGCGTAAGAGATCTGCGCGAAAGTGACGGTAAGCGCCACTTCAGGTTGTGGAATTTGAAAGCTCTGTTGGATAGAAGCCACTAAAGGTTGGCAATAATAATTGGCACCCGCACATAAACCACATGCAGCAGCCATAAGCCACAACAGGGTTTTATCATGGCTAATGTCGATCGAGGCTTTCATAAATTGTCCAGATATTGGGCGGAAGCGTATGCAAAGAATTTGCTGCCACGCTGTTGTGGTCACTATAAGGAAAATCAAACAGGTCTTAAAGTGTTTCTCTGTGAATTGTATCCACGCACGCGTTTAGGATTTCTTACTGAGACTGATCATCAAGACACCCAGCATATTCAGACCGCAACCGACCCATTGCCATAGGTTTAAGTGTTCATTCAATAAAGCGACGGCCAGTAAAATCGTTAAAATGGGCCCGATAGATGCAATCATGGCCGATTGTGCAGCCCCAAGTCGGACGATACTTTGCATCATCAAAATGGTTGGAAGTACGGTAACCAATAGTCCGAGCGCTAAACCATACAGCCAGACTTGACTCGGGAGTTGTTGAAGCAAGGCAATGGGCTGCGGTGTTGCAAATAGAAAATGAATAATCGTCCCAACGCAGGCTATGCTCAGGGCTAGACCAGTAAAGTGTAAAGAACCAAACTTTTGCATGAGGCCTGGCGTGAGTAATAAATAAATCGCAAATAACACGGCACTGGCAAAAACCAAACTACATCCGAGCCAAAAGTACTGATCATGTGGTGTGGCACTTTGTTCTTGTAGCATCACTAAAACTGTCCCGCCATAACTTAAAATCAGGGCAAGGATGGTTTTAAAACTCAGTGGCTTTTTGAATAAAACAGCGGAAGCCAGCACGGTTAATGTGGGATATAGGAAAAGTATAATTCGTTCAAGCGAAGCACTGATATACATCAAGCCACGGAAGTCGAGCCAGCTCGAAAAGTAATAGCCGATTAATCCTGAAATGAGCAAGAGCACCCAATCTTTTCGTTGAATCGTTTGATAAGAACGTCGACTCAGCCATGCAATGACCAAGAAAAACGGCAATGCACTCATCATGCGTAAAGCCATGAGGACAGTGGCATCGACAAGAGGAGAAAGTGCATAGGCTTGCTTAATAAAAATCGCTTTGGTACTAAACAAGAAGGCAGCAATCAGCGCAAAAATTGCACCGATGAAGTGCGGACTAAGGTTTCTTGACATAAGTTAAGGTGTGCCTAATAACGACTGAACGAATTCGACAGCATTGTTCCGATAAGTTTGAACTGTCATTTTGATTATAAAAAATGCATCGTGTGAGTAAAAATGCAAAAAAAGAATAGTACTTATTCCTTTATGCATAAGGGATTGCTAGATCAAACATGAAAACAGCGGAAGAAATGACCAATTTGGTTTTAAATTTTTTCACCGCAACATGACTCTACAGGTCAAATATATCAGGCTGAAACATTTAAGGTGAAAATTGCACATAAATGGTGCAATTATTGTTTTTGGTGATACAAAGCCAATAGCGATATCATAATGCTAAATATTCAAAAAATTATTTTTTTAGCTAAAAAAGTCAATTCTAAGACTTAAGGCGAAGCATCAGGTGGGGAGGGCAAGATCTCAATAAACCCGAAACGTGCGCAAAAATCCATCGGATATTCAAGCTGACCGATTTGACGAGACTGTGGCAGAAAAAAGTCAGTTTTCAACGTAGGTCAGCACGTCAAAACTGTCAAATGAGTCAACGAGCTGATGCAGTCTGCATGAAAGAGTGGCTTTACCTGACTTAAGTCGATTTTTCACGACACGTTCAGGTCATTCTGTGTTGAATGAAAATGTCACAATGATCAACGCACTGAAACAATCTGCATTAAAACTAGCGAAATTATTTATGTTTTTGGTCTTAAGTAATATTAAAAAGTTATAAATAGGATAAAAATGAGTAATAAATCGACAAATAAAACTGAATAAATGAAATATCGCACTATTCTTTTCATGAATCATGAGTTCAAAATATGGGTATTTATTAAATAAATATTGGGTAGTATTTTAAAAAAGTTCAATTAGAATCCAAAAATTGTACAAAAACACATCCTGAGGGGAGACATCGCGGATTGCGATGTTTACTTAAGAAAAATTAGCTTGAGGAACGCTCATGCAGATCGGAATTCCAGCCGAAACTGTTGTCGGTGAAAATCGCGTCGCTGCGACGCCTGAAACAGTAAAGAAGTTGATCAGCGCTGGTCATAGCGTCGTTATTGAACGTGGAGCAGGGGTAAACGCTGCTTACATCGATAGTGCCTATGAACAAGTTGGTGCCAAAATTACGGATGATGCCTATACTGGTAGTCAAATGATTTTGAAAGTTCGTGCGCCTAAAGGTGACGAAATTCAAAAACTCACAGCGGGTACCACCGTTGTGGGGATGTTTGACCCTTACCGCAACACCGAACTTGACCAATTTGCGTCACAAAATGTGTCTGCATTTGCATTGGAACTTTTGCCACGGACCTTATCTCGTGCGCAAAACATGGACGTACTTTCATCTCAAGCCAACCTTTCAGGTTATAAATCTGTGCTTTTGGCTGCGGCAGAATATCAACGTATGTTCCCAATGTTGATGACAGCAGCAGGTACAGTAAAACCTGCACGTGTTGTGATCATGGGCGTAGGGGTTGCAGGCTTACAAGCCATTGCAACAGCGAAACGTTTAGGTGCCGTAGTTGAAGCAACTGACTTACGTCCTACAGCACGTGACCAAGTTGAATCTTTGGGTGGTAAATGGTTAGACGTACCAATGTCACCAGAAGAGCAACAAAAAGCAGCCGATGCTGCGAAAAATGGTTATGGCTGGATGCCGGGTGAAGACTACATTCGTGATCAAGCGATTATTGTTGATAAAGCCGTATCGAATGCTGACATCGTGATTACGACTGCATTATTGCCGGGTCGTGACGCACCACGTTTAATCAAAGCAGAAACTGTTGCCAAAATGAAACCGGGCTCAATCATTCTAGATATGGCGGTTGAAACTGGCGGTAACGTTGAAGGTTCTGTTTGCGGCGAAAATGTTGTGACTGCAAATGGCGTGAAAATTCTCGGTATTCCAAATATTCCTTCAACAGTTTCGACTGAAGCGTCGGCACTGTATGCACGTAACGTTTTGAATTTCATTGAAACCCTGTTTGATAGCGAAAAGAACTTCGCAATTAACCCTGAAGAAGAAATTCAAAAAGCACTACTTGTCACTCATGGCGGCCAAGTGCTGCTGAAACGTGGTTAAGGAGAATCATCATGGTTGAAACGATTACTATTTTTGTCTTGGCAATCTTTGTTGGTTACTACGTGGTTTGGGGGGTAACACCTGCGCTACACACACCATTAATGGCTGTAACCAATGCTTTGTCATCGATCATTATCGTTGGTGCGATGATTCAAACCGTTGGTATCCCAGGTATTGTGGATGCAAGCGTACAGTTCCAAAGCATTAACGTAGTGAGTATTTTAGGTGCGATTGCCGTTTTCCTAGCAAGTATCAACATTTTTGGTGGCTTTGCGGTGACTGCACGTATGCTTGAAATGTTCAAACCTAAGCAAAAGAAAAAAGAGGGTTAATCCATGGAATTCATTAAAGAATATGCGGATTGGTTCTACCTGATTGGTGCCGTTCTTTTTATCTTAACGTTGCGTGGTTTGTCTGGTCCAAAAACTGCGATTCAAGGTAACCGTTATGGCATGATCGCAATGGCAATTGCTGTAATCACCACATTCTTTGTCGCAGATCATCCAGTGATTTGGATGATTGTGGGTGCAATGGTGTTGGGTGCGGTCGTTGGTATTGCACGTGCAAAAACAGTTCCGATGACGCAAATGCCTGAAACTGTGGCACTGATGCACTCATTGGTCGGTTTGGCTGCGGTACTGATTGCGATCGCTGCGATTCTACATAACAACCAATTGACTGCGGCATTCGCGGAGAATGAAGCGGTATTAACAGCAGCGGGTGTAGAACATGCCCACATGAGCAAAGTTCATTTATTTGAATTGTTTGTAGGCTGTTTCGTTGGTGCGATTACATTCACAGCGTCGGTATTTGCTTACGGTAAATTGGCTGCGAAGAAATGGGCAAAAACCATTTCAGGTGGATGGGTAAAACCTGTTCAAGCTTTAATTTTCCTTGCGATGTTGGCGTGTGGTATCTACTTCTTCACTACAGGCAACATGAATGCTTTCTGGGCAATGACTGTTCTTGCACTTGCATTTGGTTGGGTATGGATTGCGCCAGTAGGCGGTGGTGATATGCCAGTGGTGGTATCGCTACTGAACTCGTTCTCAGGTTGGGCAGCAGCAGGGATTGGTTTCACGCTTGAAAACAACATGCTGATTGTTGCAGGTTCACTGGTTGGTTCATCGGGTGCGATTCTGTCTTACATCATGTGTAAAGCCATGAACCGTTCAATCATCAACGTTTTGTTTGGTGGTGCAATGGGTGGTACCGCAGTAGCTGCAGCGGATAATGGTGAAAAAGCACAGCGTAATCACCGTTCAGGCTCTGCAGACGATGCTGGCTTCTTGATGTCAAATGCGGATAGCGTGGTGATCGTACCGGGTTATGGTATGGCGCAAGGTCGTGCACAAAATGCCGTGAAAGAATTGTGTGAAATCTTAAAAGAACAAGGTGTAAAAGTTCGTTTTGCGATTCACCCAGTGGCAGGTCGTATGCCGGGTCACATGAACGTACTTTTAGCTGAAGCTGATGTTGCATACGAAGACATTCTTGAAATGGACGAGATCAACTCAGACTTCCCAGCAACAGATGTAGTACTGGTGATTGGTGCGAATGACGTTGTGAACCCAGCGGCAAAAGACGATCCAAGTTCTCCAATTTACGGTATGCCAATCCTTGAAGCGCATAAAGCACGTACCATTATGGTGATCAAACGTTCTATGGCTACAGGCTACGCAGGTCTAGATAATGACTTGTTCTATAACGATAAAACGATGATGATCTTCGGTGATGCGAAGAAAGTTGTGGAAGATATGACAAAAGCCATTAATGGCGGTGGTCATTAATCCATATTGCCAAAGTCCCGCTGTGATAAAGCGGGATTGAGGAAGATTTAAACCACCTTCGGGTGGTTTTTTGTTTTCTTCGCTTTTATTTTCTTGGCTTTTGATTAATGAATGCTTCACACTAAAAGTGCACAAATATTTAGCGCATCAGGTGCTTGAATCAAATTGATGCGTGTTTTGAAACCAAGGTACAGATCGATGAGCTGTTTTGTTCCATTAAATTCGATCTCAGTGATTCAAAATATTGTCGCGAACTGGTTTTGTGACGCAATGCATTGAAAAATAATTAATTGTCTGAAATTTGGTATTCTTTTTGCACAGCATGGTTATTCTTGGGGGAATAATCATGAAAAAAACATACTTGATGGCACTGTTTCTGAGTGTCCTGACATCGACTGCATGGGCAGTTGACCCGCAAATCGCCAGTAATATTCAAGACATTCGTATTTCGCTCGACAGTATTTGGGTGGTACTGGGCGGTATCTTGGTGTTCTTTATGCAAGCCGGATTTGCCATGATCGAAAGTGGTTCAGTTCGCAGTAAAAATACCGTGAATGTACTCATGAAAAACTACATGGATGCCTGCTTGGGTGGTCTGGTGTTTTGGTTGGTGGGTTTTGGTCTGATGTTTGGGGTCAATACCACGGGCTGGTTTGGCTTCAGTCATTTTGCACCCGATCAACTGGATGATTGGCACTGGAACCTTCTATTTTTCCAAATGATGTTTGCTGCAACGGCAACCACCATTGCCAGTGGTGCAATGGCAGAGCGGATTCATTTTGTCGCTTATGTGGTGAGTGCGGCCGTTGTCTCAGGTCTGATTTATCCTGTCTTTGGTAGTTGGGCATGGGGCAGTTTATTTGGCGGAGACGGTTGGTTAAAAGCACTCGGATTTATCGACTTTGCAGGTTCGACCGTGGTGCATTCAATGGGCGGCTGGGTTGCCTTGGCTGGCATCATTGTATTGGGACCACGTTTGGGTCGATTTGGACGCAATGGGCAAAGCCATTATTTACCAGGGCATAACTTACCTTTGGTAGCATTAGGCGGTTTTATTTTATGGTTAGCATGGTTTGGTTTTAATGCAGGCTCGACCATTAATGCCAATGTCAGCGTAGGACGTATTGCTTTAAATACGCATCTTGCGGCGTGTGCTGCCGTGGTTGCATATATGTTGCTCTGTCTCATCCGATCTAAAGCCATTTTGATCCGCAGTACGATCAATGCCTCACTGGGTGGCTTGGTTGCCATTACGGCAGGCTGTGCAACGATGTCTCCACTGTATGCGGTCATCACCGGTTTATGTGCAGGTGTGATGGTGACCTTCCTACCAATGCTCATGGAAAAAATGAAACTGGATGATGTGGTTGATGCAGTGACCGTGCATGGATTCTGTGGCGCATGGGGAACATTGGCTGCAGGGATCTTCCTTGAAAATAACATGTTTAATGGCGATGTCATCGCGATACAAGGGCTTGGGGTGATTGCAGCCTTTTTATGGGGCTTTGGCGTTGCGTTCATTGTATTTGTCAACGGCATTCTAAAATTGACCCCTTTTACCTTACAAATGGCAAAGTAAAATTGACCCCTTTGATCTCGTATTAAGTTTCAACCTGGGGCTGAATCCCAATTCTTTTTTTATCCTTCAAACGA
>NZ_VPCB01000025.1:0-25066 GCF_013418435.1 Acinetobacter sp. YH12142
TAAGCGCAGCGAATGCCGGGTAATACTCGTCAACGATCTGATAGAGAAGGGTTTGCTCGGGTCGGTGGCTCTGGTAACGACCAGTATCCCGATCCCGGCTGGCCGTCCTGGCCGCCACATGAGGCATTGATGTGTGCTTAAAAAACAGGAGGGTTTAACTTGGTAAACTATACATACTCATTAGGAGTTTACCATGAGCAAGAAACAGAAGACTTACACCGCAGAATTTAAAGCTGAAGCCATAAAAGCCATTGAAGAGAACCAAGGTAATGTATCGGAATCCGCTAGACAACTTGGCATTTCAATGCAAACCCTTTCGAACTGGAATAACAAAGCAAAGGCTGGAACTTTAGCAGGCACAAAACAGTATTCGCCCGATCTAAACGCCTTACTCGAAGAAAATAAGAAGCTTAAACAACAGCTCAAAACAGCTGAAATGGAACGTGAATTTTTAAAAAAGGCAGCAGCGTACTTTGCCAAAGAAAGTCAGTGAGGTACGCCTATATGAAATCGCAAAGCCACTTATTTCCGATTATTTTAATGGCTCGATTACTTCGTGTATCCGTTTCTCGCTTTTATGATTGGCTAAAGCGAGGCATGAGTAAAAGATCAATTCAGCGAAATCAGCAGACAATTTTGGTCAAAATAGCCCATGAAGAAACCAAACAAAGCTATGGCTATGTTCGATTAACCAAGCATTTACAAGCGCAAGGTATCAAAATAAGTACGTATGCTGTGCGCCAAATAAAAAAATCAAATCAGTTGTATTGTAAGCGCCATAAGCGTTTCAAAAGAACCACGAACAGTGATCACAACCGTTCTATTTATGACAATTTACTCAAGCAACAGTTTTCAATGACGAAGCCTAATCTTGCGTGGTCGAGTGACATTACCTACATTTGGACGGCTGAGGGCTGGTTGTACTTGGCAGCTGTCAAAGATCTTTACACGAAACAGGTTGTTGGCTATAGCTTAAATGAGCGCATGACAGCCAAGCTTGTTTGTGATGCATTGAATATGGCTATTCGCAATCAGAAACCTGCTAAAGATCTCATTGTACATTCAGATAGAGGCAGCCAATATTGCAGTAATGAATATCGAAACTTACTTGAGAAATTTGATTTTCAGGGTTCAATGAGCAAAAAAGGCGACTGCTTTGATAATGCACCGATAGAGAGTTTCTGGGGCATACTCAAAAATGAACTAGTCCATCATCGCAACTACAAAACAAGGGAAGAAGCCAAAGCGGATATTACAAAATATATAGAGTTATTTTATAATCAGCGAAGAATTCAAAAAGGCTTGGATTTTAAGACACCAAATCAAATGGCAGAAGACTTTTATCGGTTAGCTGCCTAGAATCTCCCAAGTGAAAGTCTCCTGCTAATTCAGCACACATCACTGTTGATAAATTTTCTAAACAAAAAGGATCAAACTAATCTATAAGCTTTGTGGGTTAGAAAAAAAATAACTCACTTTGCATTGATCATATTTAAATTCTTGTTTTATCCATAGCACTAACCTATTAATTTTAAAAAATAATAGGTACTGGCTAAATAGCAAATCGATACATATCTTTTTCATAGAGGAAATATGATTTTAGTAAGTTCTTGTCTGGCTGGCTTAAAGGTACGTTATAACGGGACGCATAGCTTAAACGAAAAAATCGAAAAATTAGTCAAAGATGGAAAAGCTACTATGGTATGTCCAGAGATTCTTGGCGGTTTATCAACACCACGCGAACCTGCCGAGATTTCGGGAGGTAATGGCGATGATGTCTTAGATGGAAAAGCCTGTGTAATTGAAAAATCAGGAAAGGATGTGACTTCAATCTATATTGAAGGGGCATATAGAACTTTAAAAAAAGTTCAATTATTAAAAGCTACTCTGGTAGTGCTTAAAGAAAATAGCCCTTCATGTGGTAGTTCAATGATTTACGATGGTCAATTTAATGGGAATAAGATCTATGGCAATGGAGTTACCTCCGCTTTGCTTAAACGTCATAATATAAAAGTCATTTCAGAAGAAACTTTTTGGCAACTTTTACCCTAGTTCCTCCGCTTTTATTTAAAATCTTCATGCAACTCCAACCACGCCCCCCTTTGCAATATCAAGTCTCTTCGGTATTTAGAGATATAGTGAGGTAATAATCTAAGAAGCATATCCATTACTTCCACATCAGTTAAAAAGTAGTGGTTCAATTTTATGCTGTAATTCTTTAACAATTTTAGCAAGCTGATCATGTAAAACTAACCAACATTGCTCATGACCTTGCCCAATATATTCATCTATTATGAGTTGCAAAATGTCTTGATCTATCTGACTTAAGAATTCTAAAAACCATGTCGCAGCAACATCCTTGGCAACTATTGTTTTATGATCTAATGTATAAGCTATACGGCATAGCGCTAAAATTTGATTACATTCATCCTGATCGTCTTTCCAATGAGCAATAATTTGTGGATAAGTTTTTTGCATGGCAAATATTAATTGTTCATAGCTAATTGGATTTAACCAATCGCAAATATCAGGTCCAAAGATAGTAATGTTATGTAATTGGGCAGTTTTAAGTAAAATACTAATATCTGGATCAGATTGACTATAAAGTAATTCACCTTTGAGTAATTCTTCTCTCAACCACTCGCCATATTGTAGCTGATATGTATATGGATGATTTTTATTGGTAATACTCCCTTTTTCTAATATCGTAATTTCTAAGGCACGCGCTGTAGCATGACCAATCGGAACAGATATATTTAGAAAATTCTGCGCTAATTGTTTTCTTTCCTGATCGGTAATTTCACGTTCAATAATAACTAAAATATCAAGATCACTTTTATGTTTTAAACCACCATCAACATACGAACCATATAAATAAATAGCATAAAGCTTATCTTTAAAATTTTTTTGTAAAAGCTGTTTTACACTTTCAACTTGGCGACACTCTTCATCATTTAAGCTTTGCATATGATTTTTAATTTAAAAAAATAAGTAATGAATTCATAGAGCATTATACAGAATAAGTGTAAATAATTTAATCAATTAGTAAATAACATACTATTTTTACAATATATTTACTTTCAATATAGAGTTTAATACATAAAACTCTATCAATCAAAAAAAGCTTGAAACAACATCTGAATAGTAAGAGTCATTTCCTCCTCACTTAGAGATGGATCCGGAAATTTGAACAACTCCTATAAGTGATACTCTGCTCCTCAAATGATGTTATAAACATCAATATATGGAGTATTTTATGGCACGTAGACCAAGAAGAAATCATTCAAACGACTTTAAGGCTAAGGTAGCACTTGCTGCGATCAAAGCAGAAAAAACACTTGCTGAATTGAGTTCTGAGTTTGATGTTCATCAAAACCAAATTATTGACTGGAAAAATCAATTGATCTCAGCTTCCTCACAAGCTTTCGATCAATCAAAAGCTCCATCAGAACCTCCCATTGATCTTAAAAAGTTACATGCAAAAATCGGTGAGCAGGCATTAGAAATTGATTTTTTAGAAGGTGTGTTGAAGAAACTGGGCCGCTTCAACCACAAAAGTTAATCGATCACTCACTTCAGATTTCAGTATCTAAACAAGCTAAGTTACTGAAAGTCTCTCGTGGTTGTTATTATTATCGCCCAAAACCTGTTAGCTCATCAGATCTGAAGCTGATGCGATGTATTGATGAATTACATATGCAATATCCTTTTGCAGGCAGTCGTATGATGCGTGATTTGTTGAATCGTCAAGGGCATCATATAGGACGACGTCATACACGTACTTTAATGAAGAAAATGGGTATTCAGGCGTTATATTGCAAACCAAATTTAAGCCAGGCTAATCAAGCTCACCGTAAATATCCATATCTGCTCAAAGGATTGGCTATTCAGCGCAGTAATCAAGTGTGGTCTACGGATATAACGTATATCCCTATGGCAAAAGGCTTTGTTTATTTATGTGCTGTGATTGATTGGCATAGCCGCAAGGTACTTGCGCATAGGGTATCGATTAGTATGGAGGTGGATTTTTGTATTTCGGCTTTAAATGAAGCGATTGAAAAATATGGATCACCTGAAATATTGAATACAGACCAAGGCAGTCAGTTCACCAGTGATGCATTTATTGATGTATTGAAATCAAATGGCATTCAAATCAGTATGGATGGTAAAGGTCGATGGGTAGATAATGTGATGGTTGAACGATTATGGCGGAGCGTTAAATATGAAGAGGTGTATCTCAAAGCTTATAGCAGTGTCACAGATGCGAAAAAGCAATTGAGTGCATATTTTGAGTTTTATAATCTGAAACGACCTCATTCGAGTCTAGACAAAATGACACCAAATGAGTTTTACTATGATCAGCTACCCCAACAAAACAAGGTGGCTTAACTAGAGCGGAATATCACTTATAAATACGCTTTTAGTTGTTCAAACAAGTGGAACCACCTCTGTTTGTAATGATATTTTATAAAATTCAATATTAGATCTGCAGAGAAAAACTTATCAAACTAAGTATTGGCTAGTCTTTTTCTTCGAAAAACTTATCAAACGAAGTATTAAGTTAATCTTTTTCTTCAACTTCTTCCTTAAACTCAAACAAATCATTCATCGTACAGTTAAAGTACTTACACAACTTATCGGCGACTGGTAATTCAATACGTACAGCACGGTCATAATACATACTTGTGAGCGTGTTGCGATTGATACCTGTTGCATGCACCACTTCACTTAATTTTAAAATTTTTCTATCGCCCATGAGGCTAGATAACTTACAAGTAATCATATTTAAATTAATTTACAAAAAATAACTTGCTGTGGGTTATTTGAAGTTGTTGACTGAGTAATACTTTGCTAAAATTAACCTACAGCAGGTTATTACAACTTATAGAAAGTATATTTTATCCATTTCAACTAAATTATAACTTTTTAAATATAAGGATTGAACCTGCATTAGATTATTTTGTGGAGATGACCGCCGTGTTACCAAATGAGTTATTGATCAGCCAGCAAGCTCGTGACTTAGGAAATCAATTAATTAAAGAAATGAACATCAATAGAAGTTATGGAATGGCTAATTTTCTTGGAGTAAATACTTGCTATGATAATCATCAGGCTGTACTTATTTGGACATTTCAACTGCTTGAAAGGGAACCTGCCTTAAATGAATTAGCAGAAATTAAAAAATATTTTCTTTTAATCTTTCCAGATAGTGTTTATCAATTAGCCTAAGTTGTTTTTAAAATTAATTTATTAAATAAAAAGCACTAAATCAAAGAAAGCTTTATTTAAAAATACCTATTAATTCAAAAACATACCATTTACTGAATATATGAAGCATAGGTTCCTGCTCTATCACTCACTCGTACTAAAATTACATCGCTCTTTTTACTGATACTAAACAATTTATGTCCACGCCACGTTCTGCGGCTTCGAGGGCTAGTTTTTGTTGAACCACTGAGAACAAGGACAACAAACTGCCTACTATATTTTCCCGGAGAGTGGTGTAGGAACTTTTTCATTATTGCTAATCATATCAGCGACAACATCAGCAACGAGCTCCTCTATTCCTGAGAATGCTTTAGACTGATCCGCATCAAGCCAAGACAATGATGGAAACTCAGCACATCATTCGTTTAAGACCTATTTTAATGACGGCACTGGTCGCAAGTTTAGGTTTTATTCCAATGGCGTTAAACACTGGAATTGGTGCAGAAGTACAACGACCACTAGCAACAGTTGTTATCGGCGGTATTGTATCTTCTACAATTTTAACTTTGTTTGTATTGCCTATTTTATATCAATGGGCGCATGGCTCTGAGAGTAGCAAACAGCAATCCGACGAAATTTAAAATCAAAAAAAGCAGCTTAATTACTAGGTTATGCCTAATTAAGCTGCTTTTAATATTGTATGCCCAACATTTTATTGATAAAGCTTACTGCGCTTCATCCCGACAATTTTCATTTAAAAACTCAAACTCTATCGTTGTATGCGATAAATGATAGGAAGATAATTTAGCTGCAACTTCTTGTTTAAGCCTAATTAATTCTTTAACGTCAAAGTTGTCACTCAGCTCAAGGTGCGCTGTTAAAACGTGACTTTCACCATCTAGTGACCAAAAGTGCATGTGGTGGATACCATTAACTTCAGGAAATTCCATTAGTGATAGTTTAATACGCTTTTGAGTCTCTTTATCGGGTGCAGCTTGAAGAAATAAAACGAGTGTTGATTTCAGGTTTTTGAAAACATTAAACAAGATGAACAGCGTGAACCCTATTGATAAAAGGGGATCTAATATCGGCAGTTCAGCGAACAACAGTACGATAGAGACTATAAGAACGGCAACCCATCCAAGTACATCTTCAAGAAGGTGCCATGTCAGCACTTTCTCATTTAATGTTTCACCCGCTTTTAATTTTAATACAGCATATCCGTTAACGGCAACGCCGAGTATCGCTAGCCCTAACATCCCCTCGACTACAGGCATTTCAGGATTGGACAGCTTTGGAATTGCTTCAAATAAAATCCAAATTGAGCCAATGATTAAAACAATACTGTTTATCAATGCGCCAAAGAGAGTAAGTCTACGATAACCATAACTAAACTTATCTGATGCTTCTTTATCTGAAAAACGACTTAAAATCCACGCAAAACCTATTGAAAGACTATCACCAAGATCGTGAACTGCATCTGCCATTATCGCCGTACTGTTAGTGAGCCAACCACCTATAAATTCGATAATAGTGAATGTCACATTAAGGAAAAATGCCCAACCAATACGGTCATCTTTACCATGTTGATGACTATGATTATGGTTGTGCATTTTGTACCTCTAGTACTTTTCTATTTCTTAGTTTTGATACATTCATATTAATCAAGTGACGTATCAAGCGTTGATATATCCAGCGTTTGAACCCCGACAAGTTAGTCCCTTTTTCGAAATAGAACTCATCAGGGGAATCATAAAGCCCAAAGTCATCATGAATACCTTCTTTTTGAATATAGGTATTTTCTCCACGCCAATCTGTATCTGGTGATGAAAAGCACTTTGTTGCAACACCATAACCACAAAAATCATCTTTTACAAACTGATAAGCGGCACCAATTTTGTTGAAGTTATCCAAGTTTTTCCACCTACGTTGATCGATCAAGGATTGGATATCTTTGTGTTCAAAATTAACGATATTCGTATTGTTTAAATATTTCTCAGTCATTTTTTATATATCCTTTTCGTTGCATACTTATACTATAGACTCTATAGTAACTATAGAGTCAAATGTCTGGGGGAAATTGATGAAAATAGGCGAATTGTCAAAAAAATCGGGCTGTTCAATACAAACGATTAGATATTATGAAAGAGAAGGATTACTGTTAAATCCAAATCGTTCAGAAGGTAATTTCAGGCTGTATGATAGCAAAGCACTTAAACAATTGGAATTCGTAAAGCATTGTCGCAGCCTAGATATATCACTCAATGATATTAAACGTCTTATCGAATTAAAAAATAAGCCAGAAGAAAGCTGCTCTAGCGTTAATGCATTAATTGATCAGCAACTTGCACTAGTGAATAAACGCATGAAAGAATTAAGGGCGCTTAAAGCTGAATTACAACAAATGGCTAGTGCTTGTGGTTCGAACAACCCAACATACTCATTATATTCTGCTGACCATGTAACACGGCAAGTATATTGTTTACTATCCATTTGAAACCCCATAATGTTTTAAGTCTATGTATAAAAGTACGATTTTCACTTAGCAGTACTTAAATAATCACCCCACCACTGCATCATTTCAGTCCGCTGGGCTAAATAGTCAGCGTGATTATAGCTGGCACGGGTACGGTTCTTATCAATATGTGAAAGTTGTGCCTCAATCCAGTTATCCTGGAACAAACCTGAGTCATTCAAAATGGTACTAAAAGTGGAACGTAGTCCATGAGAGGATAATTGATGTTTTCCATAGCCCATCTTACGTATAGCCATATTTAATGTATTAAAATGAATCGGTTGATTATGTTTCCGTGGGCTAGCAAAAATGTACTTTTCACCGTATGACCATTGCATGACGTCTTTTAAAATATCTAAAGCCTGATCTGAAAGTGGAACTAAGAAGTCGGGAATCTCATGGCCTAATATGACTTTTCGTCGAAACTGTTTAATATGCAAGGCAGGTATTTTCCAGACTTTTTCATTTAAATCAAAATGATGAGGCTCAGCCAATAACAATTCAGCCCCTCGCACGCCAGTATGTAATTTGAACAGCAGTGCTTTTTTAATAATCGGATGGGCATCCAATTTTTGTAATTTATACTTAAAATCAGATATATCCTCCGCTTTCAAATACGGATAATTTTTCTTGATTTTACTGTTAATGGCGATTTTATTTAAACCATGCGCGATGTTGAATTCACAATAACCCATCGCTACAGCGTAGTCATAAATTTGGTTCAAATAACTACAAGCTTTCTTGACAGGTTCTTTTACTTGGCGTCCCTCTATTTTTTTGATTACTGAAACCAGGTCATAACGCTTGATGTTTTGAAAAGGTAGATCCTGAAGGTCTGGATAAATATCTTGCTGTAAGCATCTTTCTGCTAACTGTAGTACACCACAGCGGGGTAGATCGTTGAAGGCACTTTTCAGTTTGAACTGTAACCACTCCTCCCCGACCTTACCAAAGGTGATGACATTAGAGGCAGTATCTTGTTCAAAACAGAAATCATTGTCTTTAAAGTCATCTCTGACTTGTCGTGCCTTTTTCAGCGATAAATCAGGATAACGACCTAACTGAATGCGTCGACGTTTTTTAGTTTGTGGATCTGTATAGCGATAGCACCAAGATTTTCTTCCACTCGGCTCAATCTTCAGGCTAAGCCCATCTTCATCGGATAAAAAACTGGTTTTTTCCTTACAATGAGCTTGGCGAACTTTAATTTCAGTAAGACTCATGGAATTTAAATGAAACCTAACAATGGGTTGATTGGATCAATTATATCAAAATAGAACGCTTTATGTATGATGCGTACACTACGCATCATATATATTTGTAATATATTGTTTTATATATTTAATATTTTAAGTATTTGTATTTTAGTAACCATTATAAGTACCACCTCTTCTTTAAGTTCCCAACAACTCACTTTTTCTGTCATCAATGTTAAATAAGTCTTGTGCTTTAAATTCTTAGATGACCTCCTCTACCCTTTATTATCATTTTTATAAAAGTAACTATATGTACTCATTAAAATTTGTAGAGCTCAAAAACAAAAAAGACCGCTATATAGCAGTCTTTTAACTTAATTAAATAATAATTAATTCATTTTCATCATAAGTGCATAAGCATCACGTTTGTTTTGACGCAATGATTCTATCTCGGACTTCGTCAGCTGTTTTACGAGAGTAATTAACTATAACTAAAAATATAGACAAATATTTGCATAAGTTCTCATTTTGTCTATGTCGATTCAGTAGTGGCAAGGTGGGTATTTATTAGAGATTTAAATGATTATCTTTTGTATTTTAGGTGAGTGTCTTGGTATATTAGCATCCATATCTATTGATTATCCAATCCCTTAACCTAGGCATGACTTTGTGAAATTAACACGCATCCACCATTGTAAAAACTTGAATGTGCAAAAGTACAAACAGCTTGAGAAACAAGCTGTTTTACTTGGTCGTATTCGTAGCGAGGTGTGGGCTAAATATGGTGCTATTTCAGGTTTGAATATCAGTGACAGAGCTATTCGTGATGCGTGGATGAAAGAAAGTCGTGACTTTGGTGTTTCTGCAAATGCGTGGAAAGAAACGCTACGTGATTGCATAGGTGATATTAAAGCCTATCGAGAAGCATCAAAAGACAAAGTAAAGCAGGCGATCCGAAAACGCACCTCCTGTAATAATGAACAAAAAAGACTATACACCTTGCTTAAAAAAGATGAATGGATGACTGATAATTTCCTCCATCGTCAAATGCGTAATCACTTTAAGCATGGTGTTAATCACACACATAATCAAATTATTGTTCGTGCGGATATGTGTAAAACTTTTGAGTTAAATGGTCAATGTTGGCTTAAAGTGCCGAGTCTAGTCCCTCGACAAACCATTAAAATTCCACTAAACACCACTGTTGATTTTGCGCCACAAGGCACACTTAGAATCATTCTAAAAAACGGTAATGTTGAAGTTCACTCAACTTATGATGCAGTTGAAACACAGGATTGTGGTCAGGAAACCGTAGGTGTTGATAAAGGTTATTCAGAAGCCTTTGTGGATTCTGATGGTGAAGTATATGGCAATGGTTTAGGTAAATTGATCTCAAGTGAATCAGACTACCTAAATCAAAAGTACAAACGTAGAAATAAGCTCAGAGCGATTTCTAAAGCCAAACCGCACAAGAAACAGAAAATTGAGTTAAATAATCTAGGTCGAAAAAAACTAGATAAGCGACAAGATACTCAAAAAGCAAAGCTCAAAACATTAATATTTACAGCAACTCACAAGTTGGTTGATAAAGCCAAAGTGATTGTTGCGGAAGATTTAACATCCCCAATTCAAAGTAAACGCAACTATGGCAAAAACACCAATAGACGCTTAAATACATGGGCTAAAGGTTTGTTAGCTAATGCCCTAACTTCTATATCTCACCGTAGAGGTTCTACGGTGCATCTAGTCAATTCTGCATATACTTCGCAAAGTGATTCTTTCTTGCATGGCCTTTTAATAGGTACACGTAAGGGAGATCGTTTTCACCGTTTCAATGGGGAAGTTGTGCAAGCTGATTGGAATGCTGCGAGAAACGTGCTTGCAAGATTAAACGACAATGAGATAAGTCGTTATACGCCTTACAAAACTGTAAAGCGTATATTGCAAGAACGGACTGACCGCTACAAGTCGGAACTGACCGACTCAGGCTCTAGTTACACGCTTGGCAACAAGACATTAACAGAGTGCGAATTAGTCCTTGAGTATGTTTGAATACATTTTAAGGAACAGTAGGATAAAAACATGCACTTATTTAAATTAACTGACGAACAACTCGCACAAATTCTTATCCCGAAACGATTTGTACCACCTACTCCACCTGAACATGAAGGCAAGAATATGGTCTATGTATTTGATAGTGAGGATAAGTTTGAACTGACTTATGATGAGCTGGTGGAAATCATTAGCAAAGCTAGAATGGCTGGTCCGAAGTTGATACCTGTCTTAGGCACCGTGAATTAAATTGTGCAGTGTTCGCACGCCACTTGAAACATAACTTGATTGGAAATGAATTTGGGCTGAGAAAAATTCAGTTCAAATTTAACCTGACGGGCACACTAAAAAATGGGTAATTGTCAGATCGAGTTTGGACTACAACACTTTAGCTCATCGATTTACCATACCGCTAATCTTCACACCATTTTCGTAAATCCAGCGATCAAACTGTGATACTACATTCCGCTTATTAATCCAAGTCAGCATGGTGCTTTTCATAAAGGCAGTTTACTTATAAACAGGGAAATTTCTAAACAATTCCCCTTTAACATGCTTAGGCTATTTGATCCAGAGTTCATCTTTTTGCATCATTTTTAACATTAAATTAAATATAACCAGCGGAGTAACATTTTTTTTGTTAGAGCCGACAACTCTTTGAAAACTAAATTTAACGGTTCGCTCAGGAGCATCCAAATTAACTGGGTAGTTTTGTTTTTCTAAATACAGATGATCTCCTAACATTGGCTCTATACCAGTAATAAAATTAACAATTTGTTGCTCATCACCTTTCATTCGGCATTGAAAATGTAGAAAATTCTTACGCAGTTTTCCAAATAATAATAATATTTTAAGCGCCTTAACCATGTTCTTTTCTTTCAGTGCATCTTGCTGCCTATCATCTTTATAATGAAAATCAAGGAGAGGAATTATTTCATCTGGACGAGTCAGTTTTTTAGCCTTTTCGTAAAGTTCATCAAACCAACTCTCTTCTAAATTCTTACTATAAACATAATTCGTTTTTAAATTAAATTTTTGGCGATCCATCCATTTAGTGCTCATCCATTGACATCGTTGCATCCATTCTTGAGCTTGGGTATCTTCGCTTAATCGACCTTCTCTAAAACTTATCAAACGTTGAAAAGGTGTCAGAGTACTCTTCTCTATACTAAACTTCTTTTCTTGTCGGCCAGCCATCGTAACTGGCTGTGTTTGCTGATAAGAATTAAACCATTTCTGCTGCTGAGTATAACGATTTAGGTTTATGTAGTCTGTACTTGACTTCACTGGACTAAAACACTGTTCTAATACTTTTTTTGAAATGATACACGGCGAATTATAAATTCGATCGACTGCTAATAAATCCAAAACATGAAGGTAATTTGAAGCCGTTTGCTCAATACTGCTATGCCCCATCCAAGAGGCGAGCACCTGCCATTTATGTTGAATAATCTCTTCTTGAGCACGTGCTTTCATACCAAACAATAAATCCCTCATCTTTTTTGCTTTTACCCAAGGACAATCTGTGTAGGTCTTGATCATTTCTTTTGAACCGAGCAAAGTTATTGCTAGATAGTTAGCAGCACTGTGGCGTAATGTATGAAAACTAAAGCCATGATGCATACCTAATATTTGACTAAACAAATCTACTGTAATTTTGCTGATACATTGATCAGTTAATACACGATGATTCACACTAAAAAGTAGATCATCCTGCTGATTAACCAAATATTGCTCATAACGATGTTGTATGTAACGTTGTACTACTAAAAACTCATGTTCTGACAATGCAATTTTCAATGGTATTTGACGATTCGCACTTCGCGTTTTCAGACGGCGATATGAATTGTCTTGGATATGAAGCGTGATATTATTAAAAACTGTATTTTCTTTTTCTTTATAAAGTAGCTCTGGGCAAATAATATCTTGTATTTTAAGACAACGAACTTCATTTAATCGAAGTCCAGTTCTATAACTTAGTAAATACATCAGCTTTAAACAACTCAGATGATCGACCCACTCTGATGCCGTTGGCTCTTGACTTAAATTTTCTAGTTTTTCCAATAATTTGCCAAATAGCAAAGGACTCACTAGCCGTGCATTGCAAATTTGTAAATGCTTAAAACTTGAATTCTGTAACACCAATACCCCTGGAGCATCATAATTCTCTATACAGAATTGATGAAAATCTTTTAGGCGACCAAAACGGTATTCTGCGCTTTGGTGCATCTTACGAGAGGTTTTTCCTTTCACCGAATCTCGTTGAACTGCTTTTTCATCACGTTCACTGCTGTATTTCAATAGCTGCCGATATAAATCCTCATAGTCATCTATGGATTGTTGCTTTAAATCTAATTTATTGAGCCAAATCTCAAATATAAATTCTTTGCCAAACGATCCTAAGTAGCTTTCAATAGTTGATAATTGAAGCCCTCGTTTTTTTAAATGCATTAACCAGTGAATTAAGCGTAGTTGAGCATCAATTAAAGACTTTTCCTCCGTATTAGCATCAACTATCTTCTCCTCTAACACCCTTCTAGTTTCTTGCCAAAAACGTAGCGTGCGTTCTTCTTTATTCCTCTTTTTATCTAAACGCTCAACTTTTTGACCTTTACGTTTCTTTTGACCAAACAACATCAACTCATACGGAATCGTTTGTAATTTGCTTTGAACAGTCGGAACTTCAGGAAGTAACTGCTCTTGTTCAAAATGAATAGGGCGATTATCTGGTTCTGTGACTTGATTGTAATCATTATTCCACAGCAATCTAAATTCGGATGGCCTTAAAGCAACAGTATTAATCTCTTGCTGAAGCACATTACTCAAAAATATATCTATGCTGAGGTTTGGATTAAATTCGAGTACCATTTGCACATCATTAAATGCACGAAATCCACGGCGTTTAATTTGATATTGCAGATCCCCAAGACTTTTTTTCCTGCCTATCTTACTCAAGCTTTCTAAAATACAATCTTCAACTGAATGTTGCAGACAAAATTCTTTCTGAGCAGCTTTCAACTTTTTTAAATATTGCAAAATGAACTGCGCATATGGGTTAAAAAAAACATGTTTCCATTGGTACAACTTTCCCTGTTCTACATCGTTGCCATATTGAGAGTTTTCAACACGATAATGTAGTAACAATGGATTAGTGATTTTTTTGTAGTCCGAATGGTATAACCGAAAACAATTCAGATCTGTACCAAGCTCAATGGCCTCCTGCAATTGCTTCTGAATAGCAATCAAATGCTGTTCATCTGCACAGCCTGAAATATATATAAAACTTAAGCATAAATTTCCCCATAAGTACTTTGGTTCATTCCAATATTCAAATGAATCTTGCCAATACTGCCTTAATTCCTTAAGTACATGGATATGTAGATGCCCCTGTTCTAACCGTGACTCTGTACTCTCAATTTTTCTAGGCAGTACGATCCGTTTAGTATGTGGATTTAGCTTAATTCTGTATGATTTTTTATCTACATTCTGGTTGAATTGCTTCCTTCTTTTATTAAATTCATCTTCAGTAAATTGCATCAGTTTTGATTGTTCGTCTCGGCTCAACTTTTGACTCAAACAATCAACACTATCTTTAATGTCATGCCATTTTTCAGCGATCTGCTGATCAAGTTTTTGCTGCATTTCTTTCGTCAATACTTCAGGTGGAGAAGGCTGTCTATCTAGCGACTTTTTCACCATTTTATGAATATCAACAAATAGATCATCTAGTTGTGGTTTTATTAGTTCTTTGATTTTTTGCATACAACTATTTTCGCTCTAAGTGTTTAATCGATAAAGATTTGACATTATCTTGCAATTGCTGGCGGGCTTGCTGTACATAGACATTCGGGATAAGTGAAGAATGCGGATGAAAAGCCTCTCGGTCACGTTGGTCATGACCATACAGGGCCTGAATTAAGTGAAAAGCTAATGCTGGTTTACCCTCTTGCTGCTCATGCATCAAAAAGTTCATGTCAAAATGACGTAACCAATTCGAATACATATTCTTTGGAAAGACTCCTTGCATATATGAATTCACCCATTTTCTCGATAAAGGGATTAACTTAATTTTCCTGCTCTGCCATTCTTTGACAGTTATCGGCAAGATATCTTTACTAAAAATGACCTTACCAAAAAGATCATTTACAGTTATCTTCTTCTTTGCAAAGACTTGTCTAAAAAATGAACCGTACGCTTCAATAATTTGTTCTAAAAAGGCAGTGTAATTTTGCAGTGTTTTTATGAAAAAATCAGATAAAGGGATAAAACGACCATCTTTTCTTGCTTTACTATTTTTTTTATCATTCACATATAAAAGCTTGAGCTCAACACAATAATCATCCAAATTCCCCAACAGGTTTTTTTTAGGCCGACTTGCCAAACTCAACAAACTGATATGCCACATCCAACACGCATATGCATTAAGTTGATTAATAATGTGCTTATCTTCTTGGATGTTTTCGTGACAATGTCTATGTAAAATATGGAATTGCTCTTTCACAAAATTGGGTTCAAGTGCCAGTTGGCTCCCTATCCTTCCTATAGATAATGCAGATTGCACTTTGAATTGTTGTTGCAATATTTTTAGTTCAGCCGTGTCTTCAGTAAAATGTGTGGAATGTGGTGTAAGTGCTTTTTCTAAAAAGGCTAGATATGTGCTACTGAGTTGAGTTTTCGGTAGCCCGCCATAATAGATACCAGGCATGTGATGCTGACTATCCCGCCCAGCAATTACATGAGCAAGATATTCATTATATGTTTCATAATATATATGAAAATATAATTGAGCCTGCAGTTTTTCTACAGTGATCGAACCTACAAACCGATTATCAAGCCAATTCTTAAGTTTCGTATTAATGTGTGTTGATGAAATTAGTGGATTCGATGCTTGTTCTATATAGTCAAACCAAGCAGAAGGTAAATGTAGTTGATGTGTCATCACTTCATTCCACCGCACATGATTTAAGCTCTTAATCTTCTGCTCTGTAATTTTAAGATTTAATTTGAGTAAATATTCGCGACGTCTACTTGAACCATTCTGGATCAAAATTCCATCTTGAATAAGCTCGTTAAAATCCATCAGTGCGACGGGTGATAATCCCGTCAAAAGTGACAATAAACATGCTGCAGCGATTGCAGCATCCCTCCAGTGCCCGGATAACTCGGTTCTCAACACATAAACAATTTGCTTCAGTATATCTGGCGCCAAATAATGTGGATTTGTAACAAAAGGAGCATGACGGCGCTGGCGATGCCGCATTAGATGCGTCGCATTATCGCTGAGTATATAATTTAAATTTTTAGACTTTTCATCTTCTGAATAAAACTCCATTTCAGGATCTAATAGATCAACTTCACCCTCTTCATCTTTGTGAAGAGCGGCATCATAAATACTAATCTTTGCGTTATGTCCAATATCTACTTGCTTACCCGTTTTAATTTCACGAAATTTTTTGAGTTCATTTTTCGTCGGCCATTGCAAAACTTTGCTTTTTTTTGACTTACGCTGACGATGAACTACACGACGATCATCTAGTCTTTTAAAAATTATTAATAGAGCCGATAAATACTCTATGACTTGTACTTGTTCGAAATCTTTAATATTAAAAAGTTGATTACGATCCTCTTTTTTCAAATTACGTTCGTACGTGACATAACAATTTAGCAGCTTACTACATTCATGAAATAATTCAGCATGATTAGAATCCAGCACATATCGTGAGACATAGCGTAATAGGTCACAAACATGTTTTTGCTTATTCTCAGCTTTATCAATTTTTGCAAATTCTTGATACTGCCGATATGTTAAAAAACTCGCTTGTAGAATCAAATAACGTTGCGATGACAGCTCTTGTGTATTACTAGAATCTGGACATGCAAAAAAACTCACAGCAGCTAAAAAAGAATACTTACCGATCTGTCTGGAGCCTGATATATAGCTATAAATTTGTTGTGCTAATTTGTATAGAGCGTAGACATCTTTATACAAATCATCTGATAGATCGACAAATTGTGTATTTACAATATCATCACGTAATAGACAATAATCTTGTTGATATTTTTCTGCTAAATCTAAGAATTGCTCTTGTGTTTCAATGTTTGGCATATTCATTTTCGCTTAATATTTTTATCACGTTGCATTGTTTAAATTCATTGTGATCAGAACGATTTGGTAAAAGTTGATCCTTTATTGAATTCTTTGTTAGCTTAAAAAATCTTGCAAAAAATTTAGCATCCAGTTCTTTCTGAGCTTTTCTTTCAAAGCACAAGTGTTGTTGTGATTTTTCGATAAAATCATCAAGATTATGTATCAACTGTAAGATTGCAACATAATTAGAATGCACACGTAAGCCTGGCTCCGTTTGCATTAATAGCAATATTTTTTGCCAAATTTTCACATAGATTATTTTGAACTTTGCTTGTACTACTACTTTCTGGCTCTGTTTAATCTTTTTGATTTTCAGTAGTTCTGAGTTAATTTTTACTATCTTAAATTGAACATTTTGTCGCTCAAAGCAAAAGGGCATGATAAATTGCCCCATAAATATCTCTATATTTTTTACTAAATAGTCAAATTTTAACATTTTTATCGATATAAAAAATGAGCATATCTTTGTATATTAAAATTCATTTAATTTATCAACTAAATTTTCTCAAAATTACAATTATCAACAAATACATATGGTTTACTTATCATGGGTGGTCTAAATTTTAAGAATTCTTCCACTTTTTTTTAGTTTTCTGTTATTACATGAAACAATACCGTTGTATTACATTTTAGAAATGCTGTGTATGCAGCATTGATCAAAAAGATTCTCTGCTATACTTACTTCACGTGTAGCATCAATGGAGTTTCGAAATGCTCAGAACCACTGAACAGAAAAGAAAATATATTCAAGCGACACGTTCGCAAAACTATCAAGCCAGCCTAAAGCTTGAAGGCATTACAACGACAGCTCAAACAACTCAACAAAGTAAAGCTGAAATCTTGCAAAAATATAAGAAGTATTCGCAACCCGAATCTTAGTCAGGTGCATGTATGGATAAATATGGGGAAATGGGTGACAGCCTGTATTGTTACCCTGGCACAAATATCCTAAAGAACAAACTCAATATTCGTGATGAACAAATTTTAGAACAAGCTGAACTAGAACTGTCTGGATTGGCAAGTAACTTAATTGAATATGCTGAACCACCTTACGACTTACAATACTTAAAATCAATTCATGCGCAGCTCTTTGGCGACTTATACGACTGGGCAGGAAAGTTAAGACAAATCGATATTTCCAAAGGTGACACCCGTTTTTGTAATTTTTCCCGTATTGAAATTGAAACCAATAAACTACTCAAACCGCTTCAAGAAAAAAAATACTTTCAAGGCTTAGCACCACAACAACTGATTCCTCAACTTGCCGACTTGTATTGTGAGCTTAATGTCATACACCCATTCCGTGAAGGTAATGGACGTACACAACGGATTTTCTTTGAGCATCTGATTGCTCATTGTGGTTATGGTATTGATTGGTCTCGCATTGACTCTCAACAACAATGGATTCAAGCCAATATTGAAGGTTTTTATGGTAATTTAAATCCATTAATTAAGATTTTTGAAATATGCTTTATTCAAAATACCTAAAATTTAAGTAGTCGAAGCCCACAATCCTTAATGAGCCATCATCTTTGCTTCAATCCACTGATTAATTTCCCAAATAAACCAACAATCACGATTCTTAGAAATCTTAATACTCTTCGGGTAATTTAGGATCGTAATATTCAGATTACTTATCCAGAATTGAATAGATCGTTAACTTAGATAGACTTTTAAGCAATGTAACTTGCCGCATGTTTATCAACATATGTCTCAAAAAAGTCTGCCCATACATAGATTTATGGTGTTTAGTGCTTAAATTTCAGATTAATCTTCGTCTGATGACCTGAATGGATGTTACAGATTACATGCAGGTGAATTACTCTGTGGCTGTATCATGGCTTTTGTGCAATCCAATCCATTTGATCCGAATGTTCTCTTTTGCAATAAAGCAGCCTCTTCTGCTTTTCCTGAACCAACGAACTATGTCATTGATTTGATTCAACCGACAACAGTGATGCTGAATCAAATCTCCAAAGAAGGGATTAAATGCAAGAAATGTGGTAAGAAAAAGATAGGGGATGGAAGTTATTATCCGTCTAATTGGAACCAGCCCATGAGTCGAGATCAGTTGAGTAAGAATCATTTTAAATGAATAAGAGAAGGATGGCTTACCTCACTTCTCCGAATAACAATGCTATGCTTTTCAACCAAGGTTATAAATTGGCAACTACATTTCATTCTTCTTCATGCTGGTCCTATAGCCTGTAGACAATTACTACATCATTTGCATTCAATGCTCAATACAGCCTGTCAGCAGAACCGCAGCGATACTTTTTTTCGTGCATACATGTAGTGTTTAAATCCATTCATTTTTCAATGATCCTCTGCCGTTTATCACATTTATGGTCGATCTTTAACCTTGTGAAAAATGCACATACCGATCCCTTCAAACTGTCAAATTTATGTATGCATGACATTTAAAGAAAATTATCTGATCAATTTTTTTAGGTAAAATTCATCAAGAAAAAAGTTATTATTATTCATAACATCACCAATAACCACATAAAAACAATAATTTAATAAATTATTCTTCCAATTTTTTTATATTTAGTGTTATTACCTCTAAATCCATGTTTACCACCTTCTATTACATAAGTAATTTAGAAGTATCCACGATATAAATTGCTTGCCCTCACACCTCTCCCCTCTCACGCCCAAAAAATTAGTTCATCGCACTTTGCCGGGAAATGCAGCACGGATCTTGAGGAAGAAGTAGTCCGTGTCGCGGTATCCATAGGCCATCCGCTTAATGACTTTGATCCGGTTGTTCATGCCCTCCAGCACGCTGGTGTTCAGCCGGTGGAGGGCACTGGAAACGATACCCTCCATATATGGCTCCAGCTTCTTGGCAAATCGTACCAAAGCATCAATTCCGCTACCGAGGGCCATGCCGGCCCATTCCCGCCAGGCGCTTCTGGCCGTCGTCTCGCTTTCCGCAAACCATAGCGTCTTAAGTTGGTCCTTGAGCACGTACACCGTAGTCAAGAACGCATTGGCGGCCAGGAGTTCGTCCAGCTTGACCGCCTGCTCGGGCTCAAGGTTGTCAGCATTGCGTAACAGTATCCAACGGCTGCTTTTGATCACCTTGCGGGCGACCTTGTCATCTCGCAGTTGATTGGCCTGATCAACTCGCACTCTATCCATCACTTCGCGGCCATACTTAGCCACCACATGGAACAGGTCGTAGACCACCACCGCGTTGGGGCACTGGGCCTTCACTTCAAGATCGAAGGCTGAGTTCATGTCCATGGCCACTGCCTCGATCTGGTTCCGGGCATCGCCTAACCACTCGAAGAACGGCCGGATCGCCTCACGCGAGCGGCCCTCGCCAATCCACACCACTTGCTGGGTGTCGGCACAGGCGACCACCGTGGCGTAGCGATGACCCTTGTGCAAGGCGAATTCGTCCATCATCAGGCGGCGCAATCGACTTCGATCTGGCTCGTGCAAATCACGTTTGAGCCGCTCCATGTCAATAGTCTTGACTGTATGCCAATGCAAGCCCAAAAGATTGGCAACATGACTGACGGGCAGCATCTGTACTAATTTCTCAATCCAGTTGCGCAATGATTGCGTAATACGGGAGCGCGGTGGTAGCCAATCGATCCGCTCTCTGGTTGGACCGCATTGTGGACAACGCAGCCGCCGCACAGGTACATCCAACTCGACGCGATACTGCATAATTGGTGACTCGCGAACTCGGCGCCAATTGATGTCATGTACCAGGAAACAAGGGCAATCGCATCGGCTACAAATTGGCGTATGCTCCTCGTCGTGTGTAAGACGGATCAGCAAAGTCTGTTCATCTAGAAGCCCATGAGACGCTGGCGAAAAGCCCTTCCAGAACAGGCTCCAAACATCAGCGCTAGTCATGATCATGGACCGATTGCGCGCTATCGGTGCCTTGTAGCGCCAAGGCATCATGTTCTTCTTGGCTGAGATGGCGTCTGTTGGGATTGATGCAGGACAGACAAAGCACTGCTGTTGCGAGGATGAGGCAATAAGCGATGATCGGCCAGGTGGTACCAGTCGATAAAAGCGTAATAATGAGTGTCCCGATAATCCCTAACAGTAGTCCACCCAAACAGAAGTAGACTGCTGTAGCGGTCCCAGCGATATGATCGAAACCTCGAAGAGCGGCATTGGGTGCCACCGATACCGCAGTGGCGATACCAACACCCACGAGCCACATCGGGGCGATGAAGCCAAGCACCGAGACCGGTGCCAATGTCTCGCCAACAGCGAGCAACAGCGCTCCCGCCATCAGACACCCCATTCCCACTCGTAAGGTCTTCAGGCTTCCCCACCGGGGAATCAGTCGTCCCATGATTCGCGCTGTAGCCATCATAGCGATGGCCACTGTAGCAAATAGCAAGCTGAAGCTAAGTTGCGATAACCCTTGCCTCCCCATCATTAGCCAGGGGGCGGTCGAGAAAAAGACGAAAAAGCTGCCCATCCCCGCGCTGTAACAGAGCGTGTACAGCCAGAAGTTCAGGTGTTTCACAGGAGTCAATAGCTGCGACCACTGTAGGTCTGCCGTCCGGTGCCGCCGAGTCTCTGGCCAGAGTCGCCAGGCTGCGATAACAGCGCCTATCATTGCCATCCCTAGCAAGCCGAAGATTGCGCGCCATCCGAGCCACGCGTCGACCAGCGCTCCTAGCAGTGGGCCTATCGCAGGAACCATCGCAAGCATAGAGCCGAGCAAGCCATAGATGACGTTGCTTTCCTCACGGCCCGAATAGATGTCGCGTACCGTCGCGAAAGTGGAAACGAGACATGCCGAAGCGCCGCAGGCCTGAAGAACGCGGAAGCTCAGAAAAAGTTCTGGCGATGAAACTACGGTGAGGCCGAATGAAGCCGCAATATAGGCAATCCCGCCACCAAGTAAAACGGGGCGGCGACCCAGCCGATCCGACAGTGGGCCGAAGAGAAGCTGTCCGGCTCCAAGCAAAACCAGGTATGCCGTCAACGTCAGCTGGATCGTCCCTGCACCGGACCCAAGTGCATCCGCCATGAAAGGCACCACGGGCAGGTACATATCCATGCCCAGTGACGCCAGCAAATCGAATGGTGATAACAGCAATAGCGTGGCGGGAAGAGAATACCGCCAAGAAAAATCTTTTGAGCGCACGAAGCCATCTCCTTAAGTTAAGAATTTGGCGGCGCTCTTGCAGAGCAACTAGGTTCTTGAGAACGCCGCAACAACCGAAAACGAAGGTTGCTGCGGCTTACTTGTCTGCTTTCTTGGTAGCGCTCATGTGCGGGTTATCTCATGGATGAGTCCATATCGTAACAATCTTCACGCTAAAGTGCAAAGAACCAAAAAATTTATACTGAAAGGCAGATTAAGCCCGTTCGAGTTACATATAGCCGCATGCTATATTGAAAGCATTAAGAAAATATCCTCAATATTTATAGGATTTTTAAAGTATGAACTAATTTTCGAAGAACCCTTTCTAAGTAATGTGACCTATTAGGAAAAATGAAAATACTGAAATCTCCGTATCAACAATCAGTCAAAGTACATCCTGATGATTTTCTGTAACCGATACCCAAGGACTATACCTACCCTTCTGATGTGCTGTGCAACAAAGCCCTCCTTAGCCACACTATAGCTATAGATTAATTCCATTATTTTGTGATTTAATTAAATTATTCATTCTTAAGACCCAATTTAATGGATTTATATTTCACTAAACCAGAAGAAGTTGTGACTCTTTTAGGTGAGCGTTTACGTAAGCAACGACTCTTTCTGGAGATGTCTCAAGCTGAGGTAGCAGCACGCGCTGGTGTCGGCGTGAATACAGTTTCGAATCTTGAAGCGGGACGAAATGTATCTGTTGAAAATTTAGTCCGTATTGCAATGGTCTTGGGTCGATTAAACGAACTTCAGGAACTATTTAAACCTCAGCTTAACAGTGTGAATGACATTCTTCGCTATGAGAGTCAAAGTAAGCGCCACCGTATTAAGAGGAAGGGATAATGCTCAATAGACTTAATGTTTATTACAACGGTTGGGGCGAATCATGGTTATGGGGAACGCTGATTAGTTCAACAGCCACGACAGGTAGACCCACCATTGCTTTTGAATATAGTCCAGAAGCAATACAGCAAGGTGTTGAGCTCTCTTCTTACTTGCTGCCTTTAAAAGGTCTACCATTCAGACAAGGTTTTCCTACTCATCAAATGGGACTCCCAGGTCCAGTCTATGACGCTTTACCAGATGGTTGGGGCATGATGTTGATGGATCGATATTTCAAAAAAATTGGCTTAAATTCAGCACGAATTGGACCTTTGGAGCGTCTGACCTATATTAGTAGTCACGCAATGGGTGCCCTCTCCTTTGAACCTTGTGTTGCTGACATGCAAACCTCAGAAAATATCCCTTTACAACAACTGGCCCAGGAAGTTCAAGAAGTACTCAAAGGTGAAGGTGGTGAATTTCTACAGCATTTATTGGTCATGGGTGGCTCCCCTCAAGGTGCCAGACCAAAAGCGTTGGTTTACCGAGATCCTGTCAATTTAGAGTTTTCGACTCAAGATTCTGATCAACATGAAGCCTGGCTGATTAAGTTTCCTGCTCAGCAAGAGCATCCTGAAGTCTGCGCCATTGAAGCCGTCTATGCAGAATGTTTGCGACTTTGTGCAATTGAGACTCCAGATACCCATTTCTTTAATTTGCCCAATGGTTTAACGGCTTTTGCTTCTAAACGATTCGATCGTCAAAATGGTATGCGGATTCCAATGCAGAGTTTGGCTGCATATACAGGAGCAGACTATAAAGTTCCAGGTAGCCTAGACTATCGCAATTTTCTCCGGGCAACCTTGATGTGTACGCAAGATGTACGAGAAAGATTGCATGCTTTTAAACGTGCTGTGTTTAATGTGCTTTTCAATAATCGGGATGACCATACTAAGAACTTTTCATTTCTCATGGAGAAAAATGGTCAATGGAAATTGGCTCCAGCCTATGATGTGACCTTCTGCGAGGGTCCAGGTGGTTATCATCAAATGGACATTATGGGAGAAGCGCTCAATATTTCCCGAAATGACATACATAAACTCGGTACTTCAGAAGCTAATCTGACTACTCTAGAAGTCGATGAGATCATCTTGACCATGCGTGAAATTGCACTTCAATTTAGTCAAATTGCGCAGCGCCTGTATCCCCATCAAATTCGAGAATCTACCCTACAGATGATTCAATCACGGATTCAACAGAATATTGATTTTTTAACTGAAACCTAAGCGTAAATATAAACTAAGCGCCAACCATCAACTGCAAATAGACTTTGATATAGTTAGTCGCTACATAATCTGTAGAACCTGTGAATTAGCTCTCTTTATAATCACGAATATTAGATGGATCACCGCCAAGATATATTCTGCAAACGTGAAATCACTACATCCAGATCGAAAATCACTAAGAAAAAACTGTCACCAAAAAAAGGTCTGCACTATGGATAGATGCAGACCAAACTCTGGATAACTACCAGCACGAGAAATATGTCGCAATTTTGCATAGACATGAATTTGATAAAATCAGCCCAGAAAGCCAGAAATTCATAAAAACTATTTCATCAATCCCCTATAACTTAATCACGTTCATGGTCGATCTTAAATCTTGTGAAAAGTACTCATGCTGACCTAGCCAAACTGTAAAACTCATGTATTCATAGCCTTTAAATGAATCTTTCAATCGGTATATTTAAGGTAAAAACTAGTAATCAGAAGTTATTATCACCCCCATATAAAACAAGGATCAACTTAAAAACAATAACTTAGTAAATTATTCTTCCATTTTTTTTATATTTAGTGTTATCAGGTGTAGATGAAAACCCTGTTTCATCAACATAACCTAATATAATTTCACCACGTGCCGCTTGCTCTCGTAATTTTTCAATCTGCTGTGTTGCTTGTTCAAATGCAATCGGATCTCTTTTT